>JAGYOB010000181.1 GCA_018399515.1 Candidatus Nanopelagicales bacterium | reverse complement strand
GCGGAGGAATTCGGTGAGTGGATAGCCGCAGTCCGCGGTAATACCGAGGTGATCGTGGATGAAATCCGGCCGGTTCCCCTCTGGCAGCAGGTCATGGTCGGCAACCGCCTCTATGACCTATTCGTCGATGACTCTCAGACTGTCGTCAACCCTGAACTGGTTCGGCTCGCTCGCGACAGCGACCGTTGGGATCGCCATCGAGGAGGCGATCGCAGGCGGGGCCGGAACCCTCGAAAGGACCGTCGGACCCCGTGGCGCAGTGACGTTGTCGCCAAACTCGACGCCGATGGATTGCTTCCGGGTATCACCTTCATCTTTTCCCGGATCGGATGCGATTCAGCCGTTCGGCAGTGCTTGACCGCGGGTATCTCTCTCACCCAGTCACATGAAAGAGAACTCATTCGCGGGATCGTCGAGGACCGGACCATCGACCTACCGCACGAAGATCTCGCAATCTTGGGGTACGACGAGTGGGTCGATGGACTCATGAAGGGCGTCGCTGCCCACCACGCGGGTCTGATCCCTCGGTTCAAAGAAGTGGTAGAGGAACTGTTCCAGCAGGGACTCGTGCGAATGGTGTTCGCAACGGAGACCCTGGCCTTGGGCATCAATATGCCAGCGCGGACAGTCGTGCTCGAGCGACTCGTGAAGTACAACGGTGAGGCTCACGTCGACATCACGGCAGGTGAATACACCCAGTTGACAGGGCGAGCAGGTAGGCGCGGCATCGATGTCGAGGGGCATGCCGTCGTGGTGTGGAATCCCGATCTCGATCCGGCGAGTTTGGCGGGATTGGCATCGACGCGCACCTACCCCCTGAGGTCGAGTTTTCGGCCCTCGTACACGATGGCCGTCGGTCTTGTTGCCCGTATGGGCAAGGATCGAGCCCGAGACCTGCTGGAGACCTCATTCGCCCAGTTCCAAGCCGATCGTTCCGTCGTCGGTCTGGCGGCCGCGATACGCAAGGAGCAGGCCACCGCGCAGGGCTATCTCACGTCTTTTTCCTGCCACCTCGGTGACTTCACCGAATACTCCCGACTTCGCCACGAGCTATCCCAGCGTGAGAAATCGGTCAATAAGGAGCGCGGTCAGCAGCATCGACATGACGTCGAACAGGCTCTGCGCAGATTGCGTGTCGGAGATGTCATCACAGTGCGCAGTGGGCGGCGCCCGGGACCCGCGGTTGTCGTCACCGTGGACGACCCTTCCCGGGGATCGGCGCACCCTGCCGTCGTCACTCTCGACCGCAGGCTGCGGCGGATTTCGGCGGCTGAGTTCTCAGAGCCGGTCAAGGTCCTCGACCGGCTGAGGCTCCCCAAGAATTTCTCTCCTCGCTCAGCCGTGGATCGTCGCAATATCGCTTCCGCACTCCGAGAGCGAACGAGCTCGATGGGACACACCCCGAGTGGACGTCGCACCAGCGCTGACGATGCGGAGATCCGTCGCCTCCGGGAGGCAGTGCGTCGTCACCCATGTCACGGATGCGATGAGCGAGAACACCATGCCCGAGTCGCCGAAAAGTACTGGCGCCTGCAGCGTCAGATCGAAGGAATGGAACGTACCATCCGGGATCGAACGCATACGGTCGCACGGCAGTTCGATCGCGTGTGCGAGGTGCTCACAGAGTTGGGTTATTTGAAAGCGACAGGCGAGAGCACGCAGGTCACCTCGGATGGTCGTCTCCTGGCCGGGTTGTACACGGAGAAGGACCTACTCGTCGCCGAAGCGTTGCGACAGGGCCTGTGGTCAGGTCTCGACGCGATGGGTCTCGCGGCGGTGGTCAGCGGCATGCTCTTCGAGTCCCGACAGTCAGCCGAATCACCCCGACTACCAAGCGGCGCCGTCCGATCAGCAGTGCATGACACGACGGATCTGTGGTCGTCGCTGCACACCATCGAACGTGATCACGGCCTGTCATTTCTGCGTGAGCCGGACTGGGGATTCGTCGATGTGCTGTTCCGCTGGGCACGCGGCGCAAGTTTGACATCCGTGCTCACCGATACCGAACTCAGCGCCGGGGACTTTGTTCGCTGGACCAAGCAGGTCATCGATCTGCTCGGTCAGATCGCTGATACTGCAGAAGCAGATATGGCACAACGAGCCCGCGATGCAGCCGCATTGATCGATCGTGGTGTCATCCGGTACTCAACGGCTCCGTGATTCGTGCGGCCCATCACTGGCCAAGGCTTGCAGCACGCGATCCACCGATCGGCTCAGTCGCAGGTCCCTGCCGAGTTGAATCGCCATGGTCGTCGATATCGCTTGCTGCCGGGGCAGATCGACCACAGCGGCACGATCGGTCAATGTGGTGACCGCAAGACTCGCGCGGATCAGGTCCTCATGGTCGAGGATCGCCGTCGCGATCCGGGCCGTCATGGGAGGCGTATCAGCGGCACGGGCGGCAGCCAGCAATGAGGCCAGATCAGTGAATGCCGTGACGAGAGCCACCGCGGTCTTGTCACCGATGCCACGGACACCGGGGAGCCCATCGGAGGGGTCTCCTCGCAGCACCGCCATGAGGGCATAGGACTCCGGAAGCACCGAGAAACGTTCGCGGACACCATCGGGATCGAGGACGACCCACGGTTGGCCACCGCGGGACTTCGCTGTCCCTCCGGTGTACAGCATCGTAATTCGTTGATGGACCAGTTGCACCAGATCGCGGTCTCCTGACGCAATGTCCACGGTGTTCTGGAGGTTCGCATGGCGAAGGGCCAGGCTGGAGATGACATCATCGGCCTCGCACTCCGGTGCTCCGATGACATCGATCCCCAGGAGTTGTGCCAACTCCGCGATCACAGGAATCTGCGGACCCAGCGTGTCTGGCACCATCTCTTCGGAATGTGGTGACGCCGGCGAATCAACCCCGGCTTCGCCCGATACGACTCGGTGGGCCTTGTAACTGGGCACCAGATCGACCCGCCACTGCGGTCGCCAGTCGTCATCCCAGCACGCCACGATCCGATCGGGACGGCGTGCCTCGATGAGCCGGGCGACGGTGTCGAAGAACCCCCGCACCGCATTAACCGGTTTTCCTGCCGGATCGACGATGGTGTCGGGCAGAGCGTGGAAGGCACGCCAGTACAGCGAGGCGGAATCCAACAGCAGTAGATGCACGGGTTCTAGAGTGCCGTACTCGCCGAATCGGGTGGTGGCAACCGCCGATTCAGATCAACGGGAACCCACCGGCCCCGCCCATGCAGGGCAGCCTGAGACCACCGGCGCTACCGTGGGCGGATGGATGTACTGGTGGATGACCTACGGGGCCGACTACGAGCCGCGGCGGACGGCGCAGCGAAGGCCGATCTCGGGGCTGTTGTGGTCACCCCGGGTGCGAATCTGGAATACCTGGTCGGTTATGACGCCGTTCCCCTGGAACGCATCACGGCGCTCGTGATTCCTGCCGACGGTGAGGTGTTCTTGCTGGTGCCGCGACTGGAGCGACTAGCTGCCCTGGCCAGCCCGGTGGGAGATCTGGGGCTCCCGGTGGTGACCTGGGACGAGGAGCAAGACCCCTACCTGCTTATCGCGCAGCGGCTGGGCCCTCTCGCCTCGATCGGAGTCGCTGACGACATGACCGCCGATAAGGTGCTGCGCTTGCGCGCAGCGATGCCTGATGCCGACCAGCGACTCGCCGGCTGCGTTCTCGATCGACTTCGACAGCGCAAGTCCATGGCCGAGATCGCCGCTTTGCGTGAGGCTGCAGCGGCCATAGATCGAGTCCACACGCGCGTACCCGAGCTACTGCGGATCGGGCGCACCGAAGCGGAGGTGGGGGAGGAGATCGACCGGCTCATCCGCGAGGAAGGACACCTCACCGTCGACTTCATCATCGTCGCCTCGGGTCCGAACGCAGCAAGTCCGCACCATGCTGTCAGCGACCGACAGCTTCAAGCAGGCGAACCGATCGTCGTCGACATCGGTGGCACCATGCCCTCGGGATACTGCAGCGACTGCACCCGCACCTATTCGATCGGAGATCCACCGATCGAATACCTGAAAGCCTACGACCGTCTCCTCGAAGCTCAGCAGCGTGCCGTGAACAGCGTTCGTCCCGGCGTCACCGCCGGTTCGATCGACGCACATGCCCGCGACCACCTCGGGGACCTGGCCCGATTCTTCATCCATCGAACCGGTCACGGCATCGGATTGGTCACGCACGAAGAGCCCTACATCATGGCTGACAGTGACGTGATCATCGAGCCGGGTATGGCGTTCAGTGTCGAACCCGGGTTCTACGTGGAGAGTCAGTGGGGCGCACGCATCGAGGACATCGTCGTGTGTCATGAGGACGGCGTCGAATCGCTGAACACCCGACCTCGGGAGTTGCTGGTGGTGCCGGAGAATCGATCGTGACCGGTGGCACCCACCAGGCGGTGACCGATGGCTGGAACGATCCCCGGGTCTCCACGGTCGAACGGGCCGCACCCAGTGACGATGTTCGAGACCTCTACGCCCTCACCCGAAAGATCGCGGGCGACATGCTCGCCCCCAACGTCGATGCGCAGGAGGCGCAGCAGCACTTCCCCCGAGACGTTCTTGCCACCCTCGGATCAGCAGGACTGATGTCCTTGGCCTACCCCACGGCGATCGGCGGAGGCGGCCAACCGGCCACGGTGTATCTGCAGGTACTCGAAGAGTTGGCGACCAGTTGGCTCAGCGTTGCAGTTTCGGTAAGCGTTCACTCGCTGGCCTGCTTCCCGCTGGTGCACTCGGGGACCGTCGAACAGCAGGAGAGGTGGCTAGGGGCAATGCTGTCGGGGGAGCATCTCGGCGCATACTGCCTATCAGAGCCGCAATCGGGATCGGATGCTGCTGCCTTATCAACCCGAGCGATACCGACAACCGATGGCTACCGGATCAGTGGCCGCAAGGCATGGATAACCCACGGTGGCGAAGCGGATTTCTATCACGTGATGACACGGACAGGGTCGACTGGCCCCGGGGGAATCTCGTGCTTCCTTGTCGACGCAAATACGCCCGGGCTCTCGACCGCTCCGCGCGAACGAAAGATGGGCACTTGGTCATCGCCGACCGCTGCCATCGTTCTCGACGACGTCGAGGTCTCCACCGACCGACTCATCGGGGGAGAGGGCGAAGGCTTCACCATCGCGATGGCCGGGCTGGATGCCGGGCGTCTCGGTATCGCTGCCTGCGCGGTGGGTCTCGCTCAAGCCGCCCTTCAGGCAGCGATCGCGTACGCCACACAACGCGAGCAGTTCGGCCAACCCATCGCCGACTTCCAGGGTGTTTCGTTTCTGCTGGCCGATATGGCAACCTCGGTTGAGGCTGCACGAGCCCTGTATCTCGCGGCCGCGGAACGGGCGGATAACGGGCAGGCTTACGGCGCGCAGGCTGCCATGGCGAAACTCTTCGCCACCGACACCGCGATGCGGGTGACGACGGATGCGATCCAGGTGCTCGGGGGATACGGATACACCCGCGATTTCCCGGTTGAGCGGTATTTCCGCGAAGCCAAAATGCTCCAGATCGTTGAGGGAACCAACCAGATCCAGCGGATGGTGATCGGTCGACATCTCACCGGTGCCCGGCAGTGAGCAACCCGCAGATACCCCAGGAGTTGCCCCGTCGATACCTGTTGACGGGTGGTCACATCTATTCACCCGTCGACCCGTTCGCCACCTCGATGATGGTGGTGGATGGCCACATCGTTTGGATCGGTTCTGACGCCGGCGCACACGTCCACCAGGATTCCGTCGATGACATCGTGGACCTCCACGATTGCCTGGTGACTCCAGCGTTCGTCGACGCTCACGTGCATGCAACCGCCACGGGTTTGGGTCTCGTCGGTCTGGACCTGTCCGATGCCCACAGCGCCGAGCTTCTCCTCACCCTGCTCCGCGAGCATTGCACCGCCTTGCCTCGCACAGCGGTTATCTGGGGTCATGGGTGGGATGACACCGACTGGATGGTTGGTCCTCCAACACGTAGGCAGATCGACGAAGCCAGCGATGGCCGGATCGTGTATCTGAGTCGCGTGGACGTCCATTCCGGTCTCGTCTCGTCAGAACTCCTCCGCCGTTGCTCGGGGATCGAATCCGCACAGGGTTTCCACGATTCAGGTCACCTGCGCATGGCGGCCCACCTGCAGGCACGAGCCGTCGCGTTCGATGCCTTAGATCCCTCCCAGCGGGGCCAGGCTCAGCAGGCCGCGTTACTCGAAGCTGCACGCCATGGCATCGCGTCGATACACGAGATGGCCGGGCCAGGGATCAGTAGCGCACAGGATCTGCAATCACTACTCGCCCTGGGGATGGCCGACTCTCACCCCGAGGTGATCGGGTACTGGGGTGCACTGCACGACATCGAGCTGGCACGCGAACTGGGTGCCATCGGCTGCGCCGGCGATCTTTTCGTCGATGGATCCCTGGGCTCCCACACAGCCTGCCTGCGCACCCCCTATGCCGATCAGCCCGACAGCACCGGCGTTTCCTATCTGTCTCCCGAACAGGTCGGTGACCACATCGTGGAGTGCACGAATGCGAACCTGCAGGCGGGTTTCCACGTCATCGGTGACCAAGCGATGGATATCGTGTGCGCCGGTATCACGCGGGCCGGCAGCATCGTCGGCCCCGCGGCGCTGCGTCGTGCCGGGCACCGCCTCGAACACACGGAAATGGTCGATGGTGACCACCTGAGACTACTCGCCGACATGAACGTCACCGCGAGCATGCAACCGGCCTTCGATGCGGCGTGGGGAGGTCGGGATGGGATGTACGCGCGGCGTCTTGGCATGGAGCGTGCGTCGACACTCAATCCATTCGCCGAGGTCGTCGCGGCCGGGGTTCCGCTCGCGTTCGGCTCTGATGCGCCGGTCACGGCGCTGCGCCCCTGGGAAGCTGTTCGAGCAGCGGCCTTCCATCGCACGCCCGAGCACCGAATCAGCACGCGCGCGTCTTTCCTGGCACATACCCGCGGTGGTCGCCGAGCAGCCCGACAGGAGGGCAGCGAGCCAGGTGTGCTTCGCGAGGGCACCCCGGCCACTTTTGCGATCTGGCGATCCGGTGACCTCGTCGTGAGCGCTCCCGATGATCGGGTCGCGTCCTGGAGCACCGACCCTCGATCGGGAACCCCGGGGCTTCCTGATCTTCTTGCTGATGCCCCCGCGCCGGGGTGCCTGCTCACCGTGCGCGCGGGAAAGGTCATCCATCATGCTGACCACCCGACCCGGGGAGCAGCGTGACCCGATGGGTGAGACTGGTACTGGCCGTATTGGCCGGTGCTGCCATGGCTGCGGCCTTCCCTCCGTTTGGCGCATCCATCCTTGCCCCCATCGCCGTCGCGCTGCTGACCTACGCACTGTGGCAACAACCCGCACGAATCGGGGCTGCACTCGGCGCGGTTGCCGGTCTGGTGTTCTTCGCGATCCTGCTGCGTTGGGTGGCGTTGATCGGCGCAGACGCGTGGTTGGCCCTTGCGGCATTCTGCGCACTGTGGTTCGCCGTGCTCGGAGCGGTCAGTGCCGTGCTGTCCCGCCTTCCAGCAGGACCCGTGTGGATCGCTGCCGCATGGGTGGCCCAAGAAGCACTGCGGGATCGGATTCCCCTGGGTGGGTTCCCCTGGGGGCGCCTTGCCTATGCGCAGACCGCGACAACGCTTACACCCTGGGCATCGGTGGGAGGTGCGGCTCTCGTCACCTTTCTCACCGCCTTGGCAGGCACTCTGCTCGTGGCGGTGGTCTTCGCCTGGCGGGCGGGTCGGTATCGCACCACGGTGCTCATCGCCGCCGGACTCATCGTGCTCGGACTCTCCGGGCTCGTGCTGCCTCGATCGGACACCGGCCAAGCCGAATTCGGACCTCCTCGCAGCGTCGCCGCGGTGGTCCAGGGAGGTGCTGCCTCCACAGGTCTCGGATTCGGCGATGAACGCCGGGACGTGCTGCGCCGCCATGTCCAGGCCACCGAGGAACTCGCAGAGGCTGTTGCCCTAGGCCGGGTACGGCAACCGAATTTCGTCATCTGGCCGGAGAACTCCTCTGATATCGACCCGCTGATCGACACGCAGGCCGCCGAGCAGATCGATCGGGCTGCGAATGCCATAGGAGTGCCCATCCTCGTCGGCGCGGTTTTGGAAGTCAGTCCCACGACGGTCGCCAACGCCGGCATCGTCTGGGACCCGCAGACCGGACCGGGCCAGACCTACATCAAGCAGCGCCCGGTTCCCTTCGGTGAGTACGTGCCATTCCGACCTCTCCTGACACGCATCATCGGGAGATTCGATCAGGTGCCACGGGATTTCATCGCCGGCGAAGGAAGCGGTGTTCTCCTCGTCGGCGACGCCCTCGTCGGAGATGTCATCTGCTTCGAGGTGGCCTACGACGACGTCGTGCGCAATGCCGTCCGAGACGGCGGACGGATCTTGGCGGTGCAGACCAATAACGCCACATTCGCGGGTCTCGGCCAACCCGAGCAGCAGATCGCCATGTCACGATTACGCGCCGTTGAGACAGGACGCACGGTTCTCGTGGCCGCCACGACGGGGATCAGCGCCATCATCGACCCGACCGGCCGCATCATCGATGAGATAGGGGAGGGGCAATCGGGTTGGATGGTCGCTGATGTGCCTCTCCGAGACAGTCAGACGCTGTCGGTGCGCATGGGGGAGTTGCCGGAATTCGCTTTGTCCTTCGTTGCTGTAGCGGGCCTCGCCTGGTCGGTGATCAGGCACCTGAGCCTGATGCGTCGACCAGGTGATCGTCCCGACCGGACACCCGACGTAGGCTCGCATCCGTGAATTCGCAGCCGACGCAGCCACTAACTCCACGTGGTGACCTCACACGCATCTGCGTCATCATCCCCACCTACAACGAGCGAGAGAATCTCCTCGTCGCCATCACGGGGGTACGCACCTTCGCACCCGACGCCGCTGTCCTCGTCGTGGATGATTCATCCCCCGATGGGACGGGTCTTCTGGCCGACGAGATCTCCGCCGACGATGAGCATGTCCACGTGCTGCACCGCGCCGGAAAGGCTGGCTTGGGAGCCGCTTATCTCGCGGGTTTCGAGTGGTGTCTGCAGCGTGGTTACGACGCCGTCGTCGAGATGGATGCCGATGGCTCCCATCGGCCCGAGGATCTGCCAGCGCTGCTGGAAAGCCTCGCCTACGCCGATGTGGTCCTGGGGTCTCGCTGGGTGAATGGCGGTGCCGTCGTCAACTGGCCGAAGTCACGGGAATTCCTGTCCCGCGGGGGCAATCTCTACACCCGGTGGGCACTGGGGATTCCCCTTGCCGACGCTACGGGCGGGTTCCGGGCGTTTCGCGCCGGTGTCCTGCGTTCTGTGGACTTGGACACCGTCGCATCCCAGGGCTATTGCTTCCAGGTCGATCTGGCCTGGCGGGCCTGGCAACGGGGGTTCACGGTGGTCGAGATTCCCATCACCTTCGTCGAGCGGCAGAGGGGCACGTCGAAAATGAGCCGGGGGATCGTCGCGGAGGCCTTGGTGCGCGTGACTCAGTGGGGCGCAGTCCATCGATGGAATCAGGCTCGCGCAGCAATGAGGACCCGGCGATGAGGACCCGGCGATGAGGGTCCGGCGATGACGGCCGGGAGAGTGGGATGCCTCCTGCTGGTGTGGCCGTTCCTGGAACTATTCGTCTTGCTGTGGGCGGCCTCAACGTGGGGATGGCAGCCGGTCATCATCGCGGTCCTGGCAAGCTTCCTCGCCGGGCTCATCATCATCCGGATCGGGGTTCGTGCAACCGGTCGATCGTGGTCGCAGGCCTTACGCACGCTTCAGCAGCGCCAGGTAATCGTCGATCCCGAGACCGGGAATGTTCTGGCCATCGAGGCAACGCCCGATGCAGCCGCAGCACCGACTCCATCCATGGCACCACCGGCTCAAACGATGCTGCTGATTCCCGCAGGTGTCGCGATGGCTGTCCCGGGGTTCCTCAGCGATGCTGTCGGCGTCGTACTTCTGCTGCCGATCGTGCGACGGCGCATCGCAGCGCGCTGGGCGGCCGGTCTCGAACCCCGCTGATAGGCGTCGGTCAGGCCGACTTGCGACTACCCGCGTGCAAGAGAGCGAGTCGCTCGTCCAGTAGTTCCTCGAGATCAGCGATCGTGCGTCGCTCGAGAAGCATGTCCCAGTGGGTACGTACCGGTCGTTGCGGCTTGGGGTCGGGACGATCGAACTCCCGGCGCAGGGCCTCGGATCCACAGCGGCATTCCCACAGGACCGGAATCTCTTCGGCCTCGACCGAGAACGGAATCGTCGTCACATGACCCCGCGGGCAGTCGTAGTGCACGAGAACCCGCTCAGCGGGCTCGACATGCTCATCTGATTCGTAGCTGGTGGTGCCGAGGCGGGTGCCACGAAGTGCTCCGTCAGCCATGGTCACTCCTGTTCGTCGGTGAACCCGTTCGCAGTCGCCGGGATCCAGTCCGGTGCCGAGCGCCCCGCCGTATCACCACGATGGGACTCCTCGCTTGAGGCTCAGACGCATCCCACAATCGCGGGGTTCCCCTCCCGATACAGGGATCAGGGGAGTCGATGACCGGTCACGACCGCTCAGTTGTGCCACAGCCCCCGGGACACCAGCACGTGCCGCAAGATCGTGGGACGGTCGGTCATCAGGCCATCGACCCCACGATCGATCAGGTCATGCATCACCGAGGGATCATCGATCGTCCACACGTGGATCTCCATTCCTCGAGCATGAGCCGCATCGATCATCCGAGGTTCGACCAGCCGGACCCGGCCGACGGAGATGGGAACCTGGACATATCGGGCTAAAATGCGCGTTGAACGACCCCATCGGGCCGCCATCGCCAACCGCGCCACCTCCGTAGGTGACGCCGACGTGGCCACCGGAAGCGCACGGCGTACCCGGGTCAACCGGGCATGGCTGAACGACCCGACGACCACCCGTTCTGTGGCCTGCGTTCGGGTGAGCGCGTCAATGGCAGCCGGCACCGAAGCGGCCTCTTTGACGTCGAGGGTGAACCGGACCCCGGGGAAGGCTTCGAGGGCTTCCTCGAGGCGCAGGATGGGTTCGTGGCCGTGCACCCGGGCCCGGCGGACCTGAGCCCAGGTGAGATCACGAATCCTTCCGCGCCCATCGGTGGTGCGATCCAAGGTGGCGTCGTGGTGGATCACCGCGACACCATCGGCCGTTCCGCGGATATCGGTTTCGATATCGGTGTATCCCAGGCTGACCGCATGAGCGAATGCCGCCAGGGAGTTCTCCGGAGCCTCGGCCGACCCGCCACGATGGGCGAACGCGCGGAAGCCACCGGTGCCCACACGAAGAACACTATCGGCTGATGACTCCTGTCCAATTCCGCCGATAATGCACATTATGTCATTTTATGTTTCCCGGTTACCCGTGATTTCCGCAGGAACCTCCCCTCGCCAGATTCGTAGCAGGCTGTCGCGGACCCGGTGGATTCGACCGCTAGGACACCACGATGATCTCGACAGCGGTGTCGTAGAACGTCGCGCCGGCGCCTGCGTCGGTCAGCTCCTGGGACGTCGTGTCGTTCAGGGTCCGTCGATCCTCGGGCCCAGCCCAGCGCAGTCCGAACGCCGCTACGGTCCCCGGGAACGTGCGTTCGGTCAGGTGGGCCCGGGCGATGAACCCTCCGCGCGCATTGGCGACCTCGACGAGATCGGCCTCCTCGATGCCACGATCTGCGGCATCGTCAGGGTGGATCCACACCGTCTGCTCCCCTGCCGCTTTGGCCTGCCGCTCCATGTTGGCGAAGGAGGAGTTCATCAGACTGTGTTCGGGCGGCGTCAGCAGCGTCAGACCGCGCGTCGATTCCGGTGGGCCCGCTTCTCGCGGTGGCACGTAGCCGGGCACCTCCGGAAGCGGTGATCCCGTCGGGCCCGAACGAGCGAGTTCGATGCGCCCTGAGGGCGTGGTTAAAGCGTTGAATTCGCGGTGGCGTCGACCTGGCTCACCGATGCGCACCCACCCCTGTTCGCGCAGCGCCTCACGCGTGTGTTGATCAACCTGCATCGCCTGCAGGCTCTGCTCGATGAGCTCCTCGTCGGAATCGGTGAAATCCGGTTCGTCGAATCCCATCTCCTGCGCGAGCCGACGGAAGATCTCGGTGTTCGGAGCAGATTCTCCCAACGGATCGATCGCGGGGTTGTTCAGTGTCAGATAGTGATGACCGTACGCGGTGTGCAGATCCCAGTGCTCCAGTTGCGTTGTCGCCGGAAGCACCCAATCGGCGTAGGCGGCAGTATCGGTCGGGAACTGTTCGATGACGACGGTCAGCAAATCCTCGCGTCGCATCCCGTCGCGCACCCGTGACGAATCCGGTGCGACGATAACCGGATTCGAGTTGTACACCACGAGGGCCTTGATCGGCGGACCACCTGTGCCCGCGTCCGGCTGCGTCAAAGCCTCCCCGAGCTGGTTCATATTGATCGTGCGGGTCCCCGGTCGAATCCAGTCTGATCGCTGAAGATGGGACCTATCAGCAGCGAAGGCACCTGACGTCGATAGCAGGGCTCCTCCCCCGCGGTATTTCCATGCCCCGGTGATCGCCGGCAGCAGGCTTGCAGCACGTACCGCTGAGGCTCCGCCGGCGTGGCGCTGCATGCCGTAATTTAGTCGCAGCAGGCTCGGTTGGGTCGTGCCGTATTCGATGGCAAGTTCGGTGATGACACTCGTCGGGATCCCGGTGATCGCGCTGGCCCGCTCCACGCTCCAATCCCGTCGGACTGTGTCCGCCAACCGATCCCAGCCCACGGTGTTCTCCGTCACGAAGTCGGTGTCGACCAAACCCTGATCTACGAGCACGGATATCAGTCCGAAGGCAAGGGCTGCATCAGTCCCCGGATTCAACGGCACATGGCGATCGCTGGCCTGTGCGGTCCGCGTCAATAGCGGATCGATACACACGACGCGGGCACCGTTGTCCCGCGCGACCTTGATCCCCGGCCACAGGTGCGAATTCGACGTCAACGTGTTCGTACCCCACAGCCAGAACAGCTTCACGCCCTCGATCTCATCGGGTCCTGGTCCGTCCAGGTCTCCGTACACCTCGTTCCATCCCGCCGTCCCGGCCGAGGCGCAGATCGTTCTGTCCAGTAACGAAGCCCCCAGCCGATGGAAGAACCGCTTCGACATGGATTCACGCTGGAGCATCCCCATCGTTCCCGCGTAGGAATAGGGCAGCACGGATTCTGGGCCATGCTCGTCGACCACGTGACGCAGCCCCCCAGCGATTCCGGACAGTGCTTCAGTCCACGAGACCTCCTCGAACGCTCCCTCTCCCTTCGGACCGACTCGGCGCAGAGGATGCAGGATGCGATCCCGGTGATGGGTTCGCCGCTGGTAGTTATTCACC
>JAGYOB010000180.1 GCA_018399515.1 Candidatus Nanopelagicales bacterium | reverse complement strand
CGCATCACCGTGGTCGGTTTGCGAAGCCGAGCATCGACAGTCACCGACGAGTCGGCACGGCTCATGCGGGGACACCCTCGAGCTGCGCGAGGTCGGACTCGAGGGCCCGCAGGTATTCCTGATGAGCGATCTCGTAGTAGTGCCGCGTTGATTCCTTGTAATCGGCACCGCCGGTGAACCGGACGCGGATCTGCTCGCACATCGCGTCGTAGAACTCCCGTGCCACCGCAGGATCGTTGCTCATCGCCTCGGCGTACGCCGCGATCACAACGCCCTGCCAGTGGGCGATCGTCCACTGGCCGCTATCGGGTTGGATGAGCCCGCTCACCACGAGTGAATCGAAGGCCGGGGTGAAGATCTGGCGGGCCAGAACCGGGTGATCCCCGTCGGGGTTGAGCCACGAATCGTCCAGGAACGGGAAGTGCGCGAGATAGCCCGTGGCGAACACCACGAGATCGACCTGTGCGCTCGACCCGTCGGTGAAGTGCACCGTGTCACCGTCGAACCGTTCAATGTCGGGTTTCGGGAGGATGTCGCCGTGGCCGACGTAATACACCAGCTGCTGGTTGATTATCGGATGCGTTTCGAAGAATTCGTGGTCGGGCTTGGGTAGACCGAACTTCGTGAAGTCACCGACGGTCAATCGCAGGGTCGTCTTGAACATAATGCGGCGCAGGGCGAGCGGCAGACGCATCGCGAGCAGCAGATCCGCGGTCTGATCGCTGGGCCGACCGAAAGCATATTTCGGGTTGTAGTAGTAGCCGCGCCGCGTGGAGTGCAGCGTCGTGCGCGCGTTCTGGGCGCTCTCGACCGCGATGTCGCATCCGGTGTTACCCGCCCCGACGACGAGGACACGCTTGCCGCGCAGGACATCCGCACCCTTGTATTGCGCGGAATGGCGGATCTCGCCGGTGAAGGTTTCCTGGCCCGGATAGTTCGGGGTCTTCGGCCACCAGTTGTGGCCATTGGCGACAACGACACCCGCGAACCGGTGTGTGGATTCGGTGCCCGATGTGCGATCGAGCACCGTGACATCCCAGCCGTCACTGGCATCCGGACCGACCGGCTCGCACCGCACCACCTCGGTCGACAGCGACAGGTGGTCGAGCAGCCCGAAGTGCTCGGCATAGGACGTGAAATACGCGTGGACCTGCCAGTGCGAGGGATAGTCCGGGTATGAGTCGGGCATCGGGAAGTCGGGGAACTGGGTGAACGGCTTCGTGGAGATCAGGTGCGTCGACTCATACACCCGGGAGTTCTCCGCGTGATAGTTCCAGTTGCCGCCGAGATCGGTATCCCGCTCGAAGCCATGGGCGGGGACCCCGCGTTCGAGGAGGGCCTTCAGCGCGCTGATGCCGTGGGGCCCGGCGCCGATAACGGCCCAGGCGTCGGGTGCGATCGTCATGCCCTCACTATGGCGACCGATCCAGGGGCCCGCAAGGCGGACACCATCATCCGAACAGTGCGGGCAGGGTGTCCTCGTGGGCGGCGCGGAGCTGCGCCAGGCTCACGGTGAACTCCCCCGCTAGGTCAAGGACCTGCCCGGCATCACCTGATCCGGTGAACCCGAGCTCTGCACCGAGCCCCGAGTCGACCACGCCGATCCGCGTGGCGGGCATCCCGCGCGCGGCGCACATATCCGTGAACCGCATCTCCTCGCTACGAGCCACGACCACGACCGCTCGCCCCGCAGATTCCGACCACAGGAACGTCGCGGGGTCCAGATCATCGGGAACCCACAGGCGCGCACCGACACCCGAACGCAATGCCATCTCGACCAGAGTCTGTGCGACACCGCCATCGGCGACATCGTGCGCGGCGGTGAGCATGCCATCACGCGAACCCGCGATGCAGATATCAGCAAGCAGTGCCTCACGCGCGAGGTCGACCTTCGGCGGGCGCCCGCCGAGGTGCCCGTGCATCACATGCGCCCACTCGCTGCCAGCAAATTCAGCGTGTGTATCGCCCAGCAGATAGATCAATTCACCATCCGGGCCCCATACCATCGGGGTACGTCGCTCGACATCGTCAATGACACCGAGCACCGCGATCACCGGGGTCGGCAGGATCGCGTTGTCCGCGGTGGAGTTGTAGAAACTCACGTTGCCCCCGGTGACCGGGATCCCTAGTTCAAGACAGCCATCGGCCAACCCGCGCACCGCCTCGGCGAAGGTCCACATGACTTCTGGATCCTCCGGTGAGCCGAAGTTCAAGCAGTTCGACACCGCTGTCGGGCGCGCACCGCTGACCGCGACATTGCGATACGCCTCGGCCAACGCGAGTTGGGTTCCCGCATAGGGATCAAGACGCACGAACCGGCCATTGCAATCGGTCGAGACCGCC
>JAGYOB010000179.1 GCA_018399515.1 Candidatus Nanopelagicales bacterium | reverse complement strand
CGCAAGATCGCGATCGCCAATCCGCGGCATGCGCCCTACGGCATGCGTGCAGAGGAGGCACTGCGTTCGGTCGGCATCTGGGACGCGCTGCAGGGCAAGCTGGTCATGGGTGAAAACATCGCGCAGACCGCGCAGTTCGTGCAGACCGGCAATGCCGAGGTCGGCATCATCGCACTTGCTCTGGCGCTGAATCCGACGCTGGCGCAGGCCGGCGGCTATCACCTGATCGACGACACGCTGCATGAGCCGCTGGAGCAGGGGTTCATCGTCACGCTGCGAGCCAAGGAGAACAGGCTGGCCCATGCCTTCGCTGACTTTATGACCAGCCCGGAGACCCGCGCCATCATGGCGCACTACGGCTTCGTGCTGCCCGGCGAGCAGATCGAGGAGTCACAGGCTGATGGGTGAGTTTCATCCGGCGCTGACCAATGCGGACTGGGCCGCGGTCTGGCTGACCTTCAAACTCGCGAGCGTGGTCACGATCATCTTGATGCTGGTCGGCACGCCGATCGCGTGGTGGCTCGCCCGAACCCGCTCGAAATGGAAGGGGCCGGTCGGCGCCCTGGTCGCACTGCCCCTCGTGCTCCCGCCGACCGTGCTTGGATTCTATCTTCTGGTCGCGATGGGTCCGTACGGACCGGTTGGACAGTTCACGCAGTGGCTCGGTATCGGGCTGCTGCCCTTCACATTCGCGGGCCTGGTGGTTGGTTCGGTGTTTTATTCGCTGCCCTTTGTCGTACAACCGATCCAGAATGCCTTCGAGGCGATCGGCGAGCGGCCCCTGGAGGTCGCCGCGACCTTGCGGGCGAGTCCTTGGGACAGCTTTTTCACCGTGATGCTGCCCTTGGCCAAGCCCGGCTTTATCACCGCCGCCATCCTCGGCTTCGCCCATACCGTCGGCGAGTTCGGCGTCGTTCTGATGATCGGCGGCAATATCCCGGACAAGACCCGCGTCGTATCCGTGGCCATCTATGACCACGTCGAGGCGCTTGAATATGCGGAGGCCCATGTCCTGGCAGCCGGTATGCTGATCTTCAGTTTCCTGGTGCTGCTGGCGCTCTACTCGCGTAAGACCAGCGTATGGAAATGATTGGCGTACCCCAGCCGATGAACGCGACCGCTGCACCGACCGTCGAGGCCCGTTTTCGAGTGCAATGGCCGGGTTTTGTACTCGATGTGGACCTGAATCTGCCGGGGCGCGGGGTCACCGCGCTGTTTGGCCATTCCGGATCCGGCAAGACCACACTGTTACGCTGCATCGCGGGGTTGGAACGACAGGGTCAGGGGCGCCTGAGCTTCAAGGGCGAGGTCTGGCAGGACAGCGCGCGGCACACCTTCGTCCCGACCCATCAACGCCCCCTGGGGTATGTCTTTCAGGAGGCCAGTCTCTTCTCGCATCTGTCGGTGCACAAGAATCTCAACTACGGCCGCAAGCGGGTCGGCGCCAAGCACAAGGTCTCGCTCGAGCAGGCCATCGCTCTGCTCGGCATCGAGCACCTGCTCGAACGCATGCCGGACCGACTCTCCGGAGGCGAACGACAGCGGGTCGCCATCGCGCGGGCGCTTGCAACCAGTCCGCGATTGCTGCTGATGGACGAGCCACTCGCCGCGCTGGATCTCAAACGCAAGGGCGAGATCCTGCCGTATCTGGAACGCTTGCACGACGAGTTGGAGATCCCGGTCTTCTATGTCAGCCATTCGCCCGACGAGGTGGCTCGGCTCGCGGACTATGTGGTGCTGTTGTCCGAAGGTCGAGTCGTCGCAAAGGGGGGACTCCAAGAGACGCTCGCACGGCTCGATCTGCCGACCGCTTTCACGGAGGACGCCGGCGTCGTCATCGATGCCCTGGTCGCGTCACACGACGACAACTATCACCTGTCGCGTCTGGACTTTCCGGGCGGCAACGTCGTGGTCGCCCAACGCAAGGAGCCGATCGGTCACCGCTTGCGCCTGCGTGTTCATGCCCGCGATGTCAGCCTCGCCCTGGAGCGCGCCACCGGCACCAG
>JAGYOB010000178.1 GCA_018399515.1 Candidatus Nanopelagicales bacterium | reverse complement strand
TCTGGTGCCGTTGACAGTGCGCGCGATGGCGGATGTGCGCGGCGAAGGAGTCGATGAACTCTGCGACGCGCTCTGGGCGAACTCCATGCGCGCGTTCGGGGAATGGTGACTCGCACCGACGGGCTGCTCGGCCCCGCCGAGGTGCGCGAACTCGCCGCGCGCCTTGATATCCGCCCGACGAAATCACTGGGGCAGAACTTCGTCATCGACGCCAACACGGTCCGGCGAATCGCCGAGCGCAGCGGTGTCCAACCCGACGATGTCGTGCTTGAGGTCGGGCCCGGGTTGGGCTCGCTGACCCTCGCGCTGCTCGATCGAGCCGAGTGTGTCATCGCGGTGGAGATCGATCCGCGGTTAGCCGAGCAACTGCCGATCACCGTCGAGGCGCATCGCCCAGATTGTGTCGATCGCCTCGAGGTGATCGCGGCTGATGCGCTGCGCATCACGTCACTGCCCCAACTCCCTACGGCCATCGTCGCGAACCTGCCCTATAACGTCGCGGTCCCGGTTCTGCTGCACCTGTTGGCGACGTTTCCGTCGGTGCGCCACGGTCTGGTGATGGTGCAGGCTGAAGTCGCCGATCGACTCGCGGCGGCACCGGGCAGCAGGGTGTACGGCGTGCCATCGGTGAAGATGCAGTGGTACGCGCAGGTGCAGCGCGCCGGATCGGTGGCGGCGAACGTGTTCTGGCCTGCGCCGCGGATCGAATCCGGTCTCGTGTCGTTCACCTGTCACCCCCCGCCTGCGTCGACGGCAAGCCGCGAACAGGTTTTCACCGTCATCGATGCTGCCTTCGCGCAACGCCGCAAGACGCTGCGCGCGGCACTTGCCGCCTGGGCGGGCTCGGCCGGGCGCGCCGAGGAGCTGCTGATCGCAGCCGGTGTCGACCCCGGTGTGCGCGGCGAGCAGTTGCGCATCGACGCCTTCACTCGTATCGCCGAAGCCGCCGCGGTGGTGTGAGCATGCACCGGGCCACGACCCCTACAGTCAGATCATGACCGTCACCGCCAGCGCCCCGGCAAAAATCAACATCGTGCTCGCGGTGGGCCCGGCTCGCGAGGACGGCTATCACAATCTTGCGACGGTGTTCCATGCGGTGGACCTGCGTGACACGGTGACCGTCGAGGCCGCACCGGTGGGCACAGGTGTGACGATCAGCGTCGAGGGCGAGGATGCGGACTCTGTTCCGGTGGATGGTTCGAACCTCGCCGCGCGTGCGGCGGTGCTGCTTGCTGACCGCACCGGACGGTCGCCGGATGTGCGCATTCACATCAAGAAGCAGATACCGGTCGCTGGCGGAATGGCCGGTGGCAGCGCGGATGCGGCAGCAACCCTCGTTGCCTGCGATGCGCTCTGGGGAACACGCACCTCACGTGCGCAACTGCAGGAGTGGGGCGTCGAACTCGGGTCGGATGTGCCGTTCGCGGTGCACGGCGGCACCATGATCGGACGTGGCCGCGGCGAACAGCTCACCCCGGTGTTGAGCAGCGGGACTTTGCACTGGGCGGTCGTACCGGTGACCGGTGGGTTGTCGACGCCCGCGGTGTATGCGCGCTTCGATGAATTGACCGCTGAGAGCCGAGTCCGCGAACCGATCATCGACGATGATGTGCTGG
>JAGYOB010000177.1 GCA_018399515.1 Candidatus Nanopelagicales bacterium | reverse complement strand
CACCGCGGCCCTGGCCGCCGGTGGCCTCACCGCCTGCGGCGATTCCAGCGACGATTCCACCAGCCCCACCGCGACCGAGGGTGGCTCGATCGTGGTGTATTCGGGCCGCTCGGAGTCCCTCGTCGGACCGCTCTTCAAGCAGTTCACTGCCGAAACCGGCATTGCTGTCGAAGCCCGATACGGCGACACCGCCGAACTCGCCGCCCAATTGGTCGAGGAGGGCGATCGCACCCCGGCGCAGGTGTACTTCGCCCAGGATGCCGGCGCTCTCGGTGCCGTGGCAGCCGAAGGACTGTTCGCCCCGCTGCCGTCAGCCGTCGCCACCACCGTTCCGGTGAACTATCGCGCCGAGGATGGCACCTGGACGGGAGTGACCGGTCGTGCTCGAGCGATCGCCTACGACGCGGAGCAGGTATCGGCTGATGAGGTGCCCGACAGTATCTTCGACCTCACCGAACCGGTGTGGAGCGGTCAGGTAGGAATCGCCCCCACGAATGGTTCCTTCCAGTCGTTCGTAACCGCGATGCGCGTCGCGCAAGGTGATGATGTGACGCGCGCATGGTTGCAGGGACTGGTCGACAATGACGTTCAGTCTTTCGAGAAGAACGGGCTCATCCTCGACGCTGTTGACACGGGGCAGATCCAACTCGGCTTGATCAACCATTACTACTGGTATCAAAAGGCGTCCGAGGTAGGTAATGACGCGATGCGCGCTCAGTTGCACTTCACGGCTCCGAGCGACCCGGGTACGCTGGTGAATGTCGCCGGTGTCGGTGTCATGACTAACGCAGCCGAAAACGCAAGGGCCGCAACTCTCGTCGAATGGTTGCTCAGCCCGTCGACCCAGCAGTGGTTCGTGGAGAACACCTACGAGTATCCGCTCGTTCCCGGTGTCGCGGCCGTCAATGGCATTCCCACGCTGGACACCCTGCGCGGGCCTGATGCGCCACTGGCCGAACTTGCCGACCTGCCGGGCACCTTGACGATGTTGCAGGATGTCGGCCTGCTGTGAGTCTTCCTGACTCGATCTCGGGATCGACGCTGGCAACCCCGGTGCGCTCACGCGTACCGGGGTTCGCGCGTATCGGTGATCGCTCCCGTCCTTCACGAGTCCTGCTTGCGCTGGGGGCGCTGACCGCTGCCGTCGCGATCATTCCGCTGGTCTATCTCGCGGTACGCGTCATCTCCGCCGGCCCCGATCGGGTGGTCGAGGTTCTGTGGCGCGCCCGCACTCTGGAAACGATCTTCACCTCCGCGGCTTTCGTGTTCGTGGTGACGACCGCCTGCCTGATCATCGGGATCAGCGCCGCCTGGTTGGTCACGCGAACGAACATCCCGCTGCGTGGACTGTGGCTGGTCTTGCTGGCACTGCCGCTGGCGATGCCGTCGTATGTCGCGGCCTACGCATGGATCGCCCAGTTCCCGTGGATGAACGGGTTCGCCGCCGCTGCTCTCATCATGGTCCTGGTGTCGTTCCCCTATGTCGCTCTTCCTGCGGCCGCGGCATTTCGACTCGCCGATCCCGGGGTCGACGAAGTCGCGCGTTCCCTGGGTCGCGGTCCGCTGCGGGCCTTCTTCTCAGCAACGTTCCCGCAGGTGTGGCCGGCCGCTGCTGCCGGCGGTCTGCTGGTCGCTCTGTACACGCTGTCGGAATTCGGTGTCGTCGCACTCATGCGTGTCGACACCT
>JAGYOB010000176.1 GCA_018399515.1 Candidatus Nanopelagicales bacterium | reverse complement strand
GCCTTCTTTGCCGGGCGCTTGCGGGCAGTGGTCTTCTTGGCCGCTGCCTTCTTCGCCGGGCGCTTGCGGGCAGTGGTCTTCTTCGCCGCTGCCTTCTTCGCGGGACGCTTGCGCGCTGTGGCCTTGCGGGCAGTGGTCTTCTTCGCCGCTGCCTTCTTTGCCGGGCGCTTGCGTGCGGTGGTCTTCTTTGCGACCGCCACGGTGCCTCCTGATATGTCGTTACCCGCCTTGTGGCGAGTTCGTTATAGATAACTGTGGCAGAAAAGCCGTGAATTTCTACTGTTCATCGGCGTGTCGTAATCGTGATGTGAAGCCGTCGGTGCGTTTTTCGTGTACCGCGTCGCAGTCGTCGGTGCTCTCTCTGACACGATTCGCCCATGACGAATGCAGCAGCGAATGATGTTTCAACGGTCACGGAAAGCACGCACATCGGCATCATCGGCGGAACTGGTGAGCAAGGTCGCGGTCTCGCGCGGCGTTTCGCTGATGCAGGTTTCGCGGTCACGATCGGTTCCCGCGACGCGCAACGTGCCGAGGATGTCGCTGCGGACATGACCGGCATCGAAGGTTCGGACAACCGCACCTGCGCCGATCAATGCGATGTCGCCATCATCGCCGTTCCCTGGGCGGCGCACGCTGACACGGTCGCCGAACTCGCCGGCGTCCTGGCAGGAAAGATCGTCGTGGATTGCGTCAATCCCCTGGGCTTTGATTCCTCAGGTGCCTTCGCCCTCGCGGTTCCGGAGGGGTCGGCTGCTGCACAGGCTGCGTCCCTGCTTCCCGACAGCACGGTTGTTGCCGCGTTCCACCATGTCTCCGCGGTGCTACTTCTCGATGAGAGCCTCGATCGGATCGACACCGATGTACTGGTGCTCGGAGACGACCGTGCGGCAACCGACCTTGTCAGCGCCCTCGCATCGTCGATTCCCGGGGTGCGCGGTGTCTACGGGGGCAAATTGCGCAATGCGGGTCAGGTCGAAGCGTTCACCGCGAACCTGATCTCGATGAATCGCCGATTCAAGGCGCACACGGGAATCCGCGTCACCGATATCGATGACGTGATCGGCGCCCCCTCCTAGCGCCTGGACTCGACCTCCGAGACGGGAATCGTCCTAGGAGTAGGAGTGCTCCGGGCCCGGGTAGGAACCGGTGCGTACGTCCTGCGCCCACGATGAGACAGCCTCACCCATGAGCGCCCGCATGTCGGCGTAACGCGCGACGAATTTCGGTGTCGGTCCACCGGTGAGTCCGAGCAGGTCCTGCCAGACGATCACCTGGGCATCGGTCGCCGGACCAGCGCCGATACCGATCGTGGGGATGGTGAGGACTTCGGTGACGCGTGCAGCCAGATCGCTGGGGACGCATTCCAGCACGACCCCACTGGCGCCGACTGACTCCAATGCTTTGGCATCTTGCAGCAGTGTCTCGCCGGATTCGCCGCGACCTTGGACGCGGTAGCCGCCCAGCACATTGACCGACTGGGGCGTCAAGCCGAGGTGACCGAAGACGGGAATGCCGGCTGCCACCAGCGCTTCGACCTGCGGCAGCACGCGCTGACCGCCTTCGAGTTTGACCGCGTGTGCCCCCGACTCCTTCATGAAGCGAGCCCCGGTGTGCAAGGCCTGCTCGATCCCGGCCTGATAGGAGCCGAAGGGCAGGTCGGCGATCACGAGTGCGTGGCTAGACCCGCGCACGACCGCCCGGGTCAGGGGAATCAGGTCGTCGACGGTGATCGGAACGGTGGAGTCGTAGCCGTACACCACCATCGCTGCCGAGTCTCCGACCAGCAGCACCGGGATGCCCGCCTCATCGAAGATGCCGGCGCTGAGGGCGTCGTAGGCGGTGATCATCGGCCAGCGTTCACCGTGGGTTTTCGCGGTTGTGAGATCGCGGGTGGTGATGCGGCGGGAGCGAGGAGCCCCGTAAAGAGTCGAAGTGGGGTCGGCAGCAGACATGTCACTACTCCAATCTCGAGGCTCCCGTGCGGAGTCCCCGGACGAGCCCATGGTGGCACATCACCTCTGCACCAGCACTCGGGAGTAGCCTCACGCGAGTGAGTGATGCGTGGATGACGGATGGGACTGGTCACCCACGACGCTGGGCGATCCTCGCGGTCCTCGTGGTCAGCCTCCTGGTTGTCGTCCTCGACAACACTGTGTTGAACATCGCGCTACCCACGATCCAGGCTGACCTTGCGGCGACTCCCGCGGAACTGGTGTGGGCGGTCGACAGTTACATCCTCACCTTCGCCGCGCTGCTGTTCACGTGGGGCGTCATCGGTGATCGGGTGGGGCGCAAGCGGGTGCTCATCATCGGACTCATCGTCTTCGCCGTGGCGTCAGCAATATGCGCCTTCGCCATCAACGCCGCGATGTTGATCGGCTTCCGTGCACTGATGGGCATCGGCGGTGCTGCGGTGCTGCCGACGACTCTGGCGATCATCACGGTGGTCTTCCCGCCACATGAACGAGGAAAAGCTATCGGTGCTTGGGCCGGCGCCGTCGGAGGTGCTATCGCACTGGGGCCGATCCTCGGTGGGCTCCTACTCCAGAATCCGGAGTGGTCGAGTTGGCTCACCGGAAACAACTGGGGTGTCGTGTTCTTGATCAACGTCCCGATCGTTGCGGGCGGGGTGGTGCTGATTGCGCGGATCGTTCCTGAGTCCCGTAACCCCCAGCCGCGCCGACTCGACCTCATCGGGCTCGTCGTCTCGGTTCTAGGGCTGGTGTTACTGATCTACGGGATCATCGACGCCTCACGGACCAGGGATTGGCTCGCACCGACCGTGGTGTGGCCGATCATCGCCGGCATCGTCGTGATCGGCTTCTTCCTATGGTGGGAACGGCACAGCGAGCACAGCAGTTTCGACGTGAGCCTGTTCACCAATCGCGGATATGCCGTCAGTCTGATAGCGGTCACGCTCTCGTTCTTCGCCCTGCTGGGGATCACTTTCACGCTGCCGTTCTATCTGCAGATCCTGCGCGGCTTCGACACCCTGACAGCCGGACTGTGCTTCATCCCGTTCGCCGTCGGCCAGCTCATCGCAGCTCCGAGGAGTGCTGCGATGGTGATGCGATTCGGCTACCGCGCAGTGATGACGACCGGGCTTGTGCTGGTCGCGCTTTCACTCCTGGCCCTGACGCAATTGACAATCGAGGCGCCACTGTGGATGCTCCTGCTCGGCTTCTTCATTTTCGGCCTGGGAATGGGCAATGTCATCGCGCCGGCGTCGACGGTGATGCAGAACGTGCTCCCGCTGGCTCGAGTCGGCGCCGGATCGGCGGTGCAGAACACGGTTCGTCAGGTGGGGGGAGCGCTGGGGATCGCGATCATCGGCACCCTGCTGGCGACGCAGTATGCAACCACGGTCGCGCCGGTCCTGGCCGATGCCGGGCTCGACGAACGTCAG
>JAGYOB010000175.1 GCA_018399515.1 Candidatus Nanopelagicales bacterium | reverse complement strand
ACGATGAAGGTCTTGCCCTGGTACCCGTGCCTGCCAACACCATCGTGACCGTGACCCTCGACGAGGCCACGGTCACCCAGCCGGTCATCGAGGGCAACGTGCGAGAGGTCAGCATCCTGTCTCGCGATAAGACGGTGATCTTCCGACTCGGCGAAGGTGGGGGTGGCGGCGGTGGCTCGGGGATCACCCTCGAGCGCGTCGCACAGTTACTCGTGGGCGGGGTGGTGCTGTCGTTCATCATCGCGCTGGCTTCCCTAGGGCTGAGTTTGATCTTCGGCACGACGGGCCTGACGAACTTCTCCCACGGCGAACTGCTCACCCTCGGTGCGTTCACGGCTCTCGTCTTGAACACCGCGCTGGGAATCAACATCATCATCGCCGGCCCCATCGCGGTGATCATCAGCGCTGCCCTGTGGGGCTGGGGCCAGAACCAGTTGCTCTGGAAACCTCTGCGACGCAAGGGTACGGGGCTTATCGCGGCCATGATCGTCTCGATCGGTCTAGCGATCACCATCCGCTACATCATCGTGTTCTTCTTCGGCGGGGCACCCAAGAGTTTCGATCAGTTCGCTGGTCAGACACCCATCGACCTCGGCATCGTCTTCGTCACCCCGAAGGAACTCATCCTGTCGGCCATCGCCATCGTCATTCTCACCGTCTCCGTCCTGTGGCTGAAGGGGTCCCGATTGGGCAAGGCCACCCGGGCCGTTTCGGACAACCCTGCTCTCGCCTCCGCGTCGGGCGTGAATGTGGAGCAGGTGATCTCCACCGTCTGGATCCTCGGGGCCGGTTTGGCCGCCTACGCCGGGGTTTTCCTCGGACTCACCCAGAACGTCGTGTGGACCATGGGCCAGTACCTGCTGCTCACCTTCTTCGCTGCGGTCGTCCTCGGCGGCCTCGGCACGATCGGCGGAGCGATCATCGGTTCCTTCGTTGTGGGCATCACCGTCCAGCTCTCAACCCTGATCGTGCCCACCGAGTTGAAGACTGCCGCAGCCTTGTTCCTGATGATCATCCTGCTGCTCATCAGACCCCAGGGCTTGCTTGGCCGACGTGAGAGGGTGGGCTAGTCATGGATTTCGGATTCATCCTGTCCCAGTCGCTCACCCAGGCCATCGGTGTCACGGCGATCATCTACTGCCTGGCCGCCATCGGCTTGAACCTGCAGTTCGGCTACGGCGGACTCCTCAACTTCGGCCAGGTCGCCTTCGTCGCCGTCGGTGCCTACTCCGTCGGCGCCACCGTCATCGCGGTGGGGTCCAGCCTGTGGCTGGGCATCGTGATCGGCATCCTGCTCGCCATAGTGCTGGCGCTCATCCTGGGTATACCCACCCTGAGGCTTCGTGCCGACTATTTGGCCATCGTCACCATCGCGGCTAGCGAGATCATCAGATTCGCCGCCAAGTCCTCGGACTTCCTCGGTGGTGCTCAGGGGACGACCGGAGCCATCGGCGCGGACTTCTACGCCCTCAATCCACTACCGGAATGGGAGCGCTTCGAGTTCGGCCCGATCTCGTTCACCCGCGTGGATATGTGGGTCGTTCTCGTCGGTTGGGTCGTCATCGCCCTTGCGACCTTGCTCACCTGGGCGCTCATGCGCAGTCCCTGGGGACGAGTCGTCAAGGGCATCCGTGAGGACGAGGACGCTGTGCGGTCCCTGGGCAAGAACACCTACCTGTTCAAGTTGCAGATCCTGATCCTGGGCGGTGTCTTCGGGGCTCTGGGCGGCATGATGTCGGCGATCAGCCGCGGTTCGGTCCAGCCCGATGGGTTCGTCCCAGACTTCACGTTCTTCCTCTACGTCATGCTGATCCTCGGTGGCACCGCTCGGGTCCTGGGACCGCTCCTGGGCGCGGCGATCTTCTGGTTCCTGCTCGTCTTCGTCGAGCAGGTCTTGAAGGAGGGTGTGTCCAGCGGGGTGATCACGTTCATCAGCACCACGCAGATCGGTCCGATCCGCTTCATCCTTGTCGGTGTCGGGCTCATGCTGTTGATGATCTTCCGACCACAGGGAATTCTCGGCGATCGCAAGGAGTTGATGCTCGATGCCCGCTGACACCACCCTCGGCAGTGTGGCGATCGAGGCTCTGGCCGGCATACAGCCCGAGCCGGGTGTCGCCAAACCTGATCCCATCCTTGTCGCAGACCACGTGGTCCGCCAATTCGGTGGACTCCGGGCCGTTGACGTCACCCACCTCGAGGTGCAGCGCGGTGCCATCACCGCACTCATCGGACCGAACGGTGCTGGTAAGTCGACGTTCTTCAACGTCATCAGTGGTTTCGACACCTCCGACGAGGGATCGTGGACCTATAACGGCCAAACCATCACGAACACCGCCCCGAACAAACTCGCGCGCAAGGGGTTGGTGCGCACCTTCCAGTTGACCAAGAGCCTGTCGCGATTGAAGGTCATCGACAATATGCGCCTGGGTGCAGGCGGGCAGACGGGCGAGTCGATCTTCCCCGCGGTGTTCAAGTTCACGTGGGGTCGCCAGGAGGCCGACATCACCCAACGCGCCATGAACCTGCTCGAGCGGTTCAATCTCGCAGCAAAAGCGGATGATTTCGCAGGATCCCTCTCGGGCGGTCAGCGCAAACTACTGGAGATGGCTCGCGCGCTGATGCTCAACCCCGATCTGATCATGCTGGACGAGCCGATGGCAGGGGTGAATCCCGCCTTGAAGCAGAGCCTGCTCGATCACATCCGCGATATCCGCGAAGAAGGCACCACGGTCATGTTCGTCGAACACGACATGGACATGGTCCGCGATGTCAGCGACTGGGTCGTGGTGATGGCCCAGGGTTCGATCATCTCGGAGGGCACACCGACGACGGTCATGCGTGATCAGCGGGTCATCGATGCCTATCTCGGGGCTCACCATGAGGCAGCCCTCACCGAATCGGGTGAGTCTTTGACGAACTCAGCGGACAAGGAGGCCGACGCATGAGCGGATTCGATCCTCGGGCCGGCACACCTGACAACATCCCCGGCCCCGAAGACATGCACGAGTTCGAGACTGAACTCGACATCGATGCCCGTCAAGACATCAAACCCAAGCCGGCAACCGATCCTGAGGCGGACAAGTACCTCGTCTACGCCCATGAACTCGTCGCCGGATATTTCCCCGGTGTGAATATCCTCAACGGCTGCAACCTGACCGCCACCGACGGTGAGCTCGTCGGCATCATCGGTCCCAACGGAGCCGGGAAGTCAACGCTGCTCAAAGCGATGTTCGGCCTGGTGCGCATCCATGAGGGCACGGTGACCCTACGCGGGCAGGACATCACCAACCTTCGCGCTGACAAGCTGGTCACCATGGGCGTGGCTTTCGTCCCCCAGTCCAATAATGTCTTTCCCTCGCTGACCATCGAGGAGAACCTGCAGGTCGGCTGCTACCAGAAACCCAAGAAATTCACCGCAAGTTTCGAACGCGTCGCCGATATCTTTCCCGCCCTCGCCGAACGTCGCAAGCAGCGGGCCGGGTCGCTGTCTGGCGGTGAACGACAGATGGTCGCGATGGGCCGGGCCTTGATGATGGATCCCAGCGTGCTGCTTCTCGACGAGCCCAGTGCGGGCCTGTCCCCCTCGCTGCAAGACGAGGTTTTCGTGCGAGTGCGCGAGATCAACAAGACCGGCGTCACCGTGATCATCGTCGAGCAGAACGCCAGCCGCTGTCTGCAGATCGTCGACCGTGGTTACGTGCTCGACCAGGGCCGCAATGCCTACACCGGAACCGGCAGCGAACTGGCCAATGATCCCAAGGTGATCGAGCTCTACCTCGGCACTCTCGCACAGGCCTGATCCACTCCCCTACGTCGGTGTAGCGCTCCCCCGCGCCTGTGCACGGGTCGTGCGATAGATCCTCGCGTGCGGCAACCCGGGGATCGAGGATACGAGGAAGAACCCCGCACCGATCAACGTCCCGAGATTCGCCACGAACGGATAGATCTCCGAGCCCGAGATAGGAGACACGTAGGCACCCAGTGCCGAGAGGATGAAGAAGGACGAACCCACCATGTTCAACAGTGCCAGGGTCCGGTCCTGCCCCTCCTCCTCACGACCTTGAATCGGGCGATTCAGGCGGAAGAAGATCGAACTGGACACCAAGAACAGCACTGATCCCACCAGGTCGGGAGCCCACAGGAGAACCTCCTGCTGCGCGATGGTGAGATCCTGGGCGAATGCGGCTGTCAGATTCGTTTGGAACAGAACCGCACCCACACCCTGCACCACTCCGCCGCTGAGGGCCACCGCAGTACGGTGCAGCCCCGTATCTGGGACAGTGTCGGCCCTGTCGCCTCCGGCAAGACGACGTGCTCGACGTGAGCGGATGAACTCCCCCACCACCTGGGCGGTCGCACCCAGGAGGTACAGACTCGATCCGAGGAAGAACGTCACCGTGGTCACCGAGTCGGGAATGAACTCAAGCGCCGGCATCACGGCGCCGAGGATGAACAGCACCGAGCCGACCGAGAACGGGAAGGCGACCCACCAGCCACCGTCTCGTGGTGCCCACCACAGTCGATCGGAGAACCTGGTCACCGGCTCCACGCTACCGACTCGACGAACATGACTTCAACCGTGGCGCGATGGAATACCCACCACATAGGTGAGGCCCGGCCCCCTGAGGGGGC
>JAGYOB010000174.1 GCA_018399515.1 Candidatus Nanopelagicales bacterium | reverse complement strand
GGTGGCGCTGGCCTTTCGAGCCCTCCTGGGCGGCTCACTTGGCTCTGGCTTTGCGATCGTGGTTCTCGCGCACGCGTACTTGAACCTCGCTGTCGTGGTGCGCATTGTCGGTGCGCGCTGGGTGACCATCGACCCACGAATGGAGCTCACCGCCCGGAGTTTGGGCGCGGGTCCGTGGGCAGCGTTCAGCACGGTCACCTGGCCGGCGCTGCGTCCAGCGGTCGCCTCGGCTGCCGCGATCGTGTTCGTGTTCTCGTTCACGTCCTTGGGCGTCGTTCTGTTGATCGGTGACTCCTCTACTCGCACACTCGAGTCCCTGGTTCTGCGCCAAACCTCGATTCTGTTGGACTTCCAAGGCGCCGCGGTGAGCGCGGCGATCCAAGCGCTAGTGGTGGGCTCGGTACTGGTGTGGGCGGCACGGCAACGCGCTGCGCAGCGCGGTGGTTCCGCGCGACCCATACGCCTGATTCGCCCGAACGGCCGATCTTCGTTGGCAGTCAAAGTGGTTGCAACGGCAGCAGCAGTCATCGTCCTCGCTCCTGTGCTGGCGCTGGTGTGGGCGTCGGTGCGGTCGAGTAGTGGCTGGACGCTCGCTTGGTGGTCCGGGCTTTTCGGACCGAACACGATCGATGCCGGAAGCACCCGTATCGGCTCACCGCTTGGCGCAATGGCGAGATCCTTGACCTTCGCGATCGCAACCGGGGCAGTGGCTGCAATCGTCGGTGGTCTGGCGGCGGTCTCCGTGCTCACCGGTCGCATCGGTCGGGCATTCGCCATCGCAACGGCGTTGCCCCTGGGCATTTCCGCCGCGACGTTGGGCCTGGGCACGCTGCTCGCCTATGGCCGCCCACCACTGGACCTACGCGCTACTGGATTGCTGGTACCGATCGCACATGCGCTCATCGCGGTGCCGCTCGTGGTGGCCGTGGCAACACCCACGCTGCGCGCCACCGATCCGCGGCTGGTCACGGTCGCAGCGAACCTCGGTGCTCGACCTACGCGAGCGTGGTGGACCGGCTACGGCCCGGCCCTGCGCACCGTGATGGTCGCCGCAGGTGGCTTGGCTTGCGCGGTTTCGCTCGGTGAGTTCGGTGCTGCATCGTTCCTGGCGCGCGCTGATGGGCCTACCGTTACGTTGGTGATCGCACGGTTGCTAGGCCGACCCGGTGAAGCGTCGTTCGGTGTTGCCGCAGCTTTGGCCGTCGTGCTGGTGATCATGACAACCACGCTGGTCGCTGCCGTGGATCGAGGTGGGCGTCGAGAATGAAGGACTCCACTGGGCTGCGAGTCGTCGATCTAGTGATCGGATACGACTCACCGTTGCACGAACCATTCACATTCAGCGTCGCCCCTGGCGATGTTCTGGCTGTGGTGGGCCCGAGCGGATGCGGGAAATCCACGTTATTGGGCACGATCGCCGGGCTCACGCCCGATCTCGGTGGAAGCATCGAGATCGGCGGACGCGACATCACTGCACTGCCCATCAACGAACGACGCGTCGCGATGGTGTTCCAAGAGGCACTGTTGTTCCCGCATCTGAATGTCCGGGATAACGTCGCCTACGGACCACGCCGCGCCGGCGTCTCGCGCGCAGAAGCCAGAGCAGAAGCCGATCGTCTGCTCACCTGGGTCGACCTCGAGGGGTACGGGGACCGATCGATCGAGCAGCTCAGTGGGGGCCAAGCCCAGCGTGTTTCCCTGGCCCGGGCGCTGGCGGCGAAACCTGATGCGTTGTGCCTGGACGAACCCTTCAGCGCATTGGATGCCCCCTTGCGAGCCCGTTTGGCTCAAGACGTCCTTGCCGTCATCGCCCGCGCCGAGATTCCGGCCATCCACGTGACCC
>JAGYOB010000173.1 GCA_018399515.1 Candidatus Nanopelagicales bacterium | reverse complement strand
CATGGTGGACAGGTTCACTTTGACGACTCGACCTGGGTCGGTGTGGGTCCCGAAGTACCCGAATCCCCCGGCGGTTACCGCCGTGTACAGAAAGTTCTCACCGCTGTTGAGAGTGACTGCGGCCGCTGCTGGCGACTCCGGGCGTGTCATGGAGGACAGGTTCACTTTGACGATGTGAGCGCTGATCGAAAGTCGCGATTGATGCTGGACGAAAGTCGCGGTGGGTCGAGGTTCTGACTGGTGGTTGCTGAGGTTAGCGGGCTGCTCCTGGTCCGGGGTTGGTTGTGGCGATTTCGAGGCCGTTGTGCTCGCGTAGACGCCAGCTGGGTCCTTTGATGTTGAACACGATGGCGTTGTGCATGAGGCGGTCGAGGACGGCGGCTGCGACGACGGTGTCGCCGAAGATGGTGCCCCAGTCGGGTAGTCCTCGGTTGGTGGTGACGATGGTGGGGTGGCCTTTTTCGTAGCGGGTGTTGACGACTTGGAAGAACACGCTGCTGGCTTCGGTGCCGCCGATGGGGAGTAACCCGACGTCGTCGATGACGAGCACCGTCGGAGCGGTGAAGGCTTTCATCTTCGTTGCCAGGTTGCCTTCGATCGATGCGCGCACCAGGGTGCGACAGAGGTTGTCGGCGGTGGTGAAGTAGCCGCGGTAGCCGGCCTCGACAGCGATGGTGGCGAGGGCGACAGCGAGGTGGGTTTTGCCGCAGCCGGGCTGACCGAGAAACAAGATGGGCCGGTTCTCATCGATGAACCGCAACGTCGCCAGGTCTTCGACCAGTTTGCGATCAACTGATGGTTGGAAGTCGTAGTCGAAGTCGTTGATGCTGCGCCGGTGAGGGAACCTGGCGTAACGCAGTCGGGCAGCGAGGCGACGGTCGCGATCTGCGGTGGCTTGCTCGGCAACGAGTCGGGCGAGGAACTCGATGTGCGACCACTCCTCGACTCTGGCTTGCTCAGCGAGGGTGGCGAACACACCCGCAGCAGCGTCCAACTTCAGGTAACCGAGGTCAGCTTTGATCTGTTCGTAGAGGCTGTTCATCCGACGTCTTTCGTGTCGATGTCGAGCCGGTAGCGGGCGTCGAGATCGACCGGGTCAACGTCGTAGTCACCATTGAGTTCCAGGCGGCCGGCGACGTGTTCGTCGTCGTGGTCGGCGATGAGTCGCAGGTCGGGCCGGTCGCTGTTCCAGCCGAGCGCGAGCGCTTGCGCGGCGGCGCGATGCTCGGGGTTCCACACGTCGATGCGCCTGCCGGCGACGAGACGGTGGGTGGCGATCAGGCGGCCGGCGAGGCGGATCTCAACGTTGACACCGTTGACTTTGCGGCGGATCTCGACTTTGTGACCCAACGCTGAAGGTGGCACCGAGTAGCGGTTGGCGTCGATCGACACGAACGGCAACACGTTATGAACCCGCCGCACTTCCACGTAGTCTGAGTCGAACCGCACCCTGGGCAACGCCCCGAGGAAATCACGCTCGACGCTGAGTCGGGCGGTTGGTGGCGCACCGGTGGTGCGTGACTCGACAGCATGCACCCTCTCGTCAAGCCATACAGCTGCCCGCCGGTTCAAATCGTCAAGGTCGACCGGTATGCCGTCATATTCGACCTCCGGTAGGAACGTCTCACGCAAAGACCGGAACGGACGCTCGACTTTGCCTTTGCGTTTCGCGTCGCCGGCCTGACACGACGTGATCTTCGTTGAGTGATGCGCTGCGAACCCCACCGTCGGTGCGTGTAACTCGAACCGCCTGCCCTGGGATCGGCCGAGTGCACCCATCCGATCAGTGCGACACGTCGCTGGAACCCCACCAACAGCATCGAAGAAACGGGTGATGCCTTCGAAGGTGTGATGCCGATCCTGAGACGTCGTGAACCACCACATCCGGTAACGCGACCACGACAAGATCATCCCGAAACACACCAGATTGATGCCCCAACCGAACCTCGGTGCCCACGAAGACAAGTCACAAAAGTCGAATTGGGCTTCCTCACCTGGATCGGTATGGATCGGCACCGACACCGCATCAGCTGCCCGGAACCTCGGGCCGCGCATATCGCGCAACACGTCGGTCACTGTCGAATAGCCACCCACGAAACCCTCAGCACGAAGTTTGTTGAACACCGAGACACCCTGCAACCGCGGGAACTTCGTGATCATCACCTCGATCCGTTCACACCAATGAGGTGTCATCACCGGTGACGGCGAAACCCGCAGTGACGGCGGACCATGCTTCAAATACTTGCTGACCGTCGCCGGGTGGACCCCGGCCTCTTTTGCGATCTCAGTGATCGTCCAACCCTGTGCATACAGATCTGTCATCTTCATGTACGTCTCCTGGGACATCATGGTGCGTGGCTCCTTCAGCTCGTGTCGTGCTTGGTCGCAAGACACGCTGAAGGAGCCACACACAAAATTGGTGGATGCCAGCCAGAAGACCCCGACATCACCGCGAAATTCAGCCAGCGCCAAACGCGAGAATCAACGAGCGCTCACAGGGCTGGTCCAAGGACGACACCACCAAAGTTCAGCTTGTTTAGACGCACCCTTTGCAGGACCTCGACAAATCCATTTCGAGGAACGTTCGTCCCTTAGGGGCTTACTTGGCGATCCCACATGACAACGAGTTTAGCGGCTCTTCGCGTTTGAGCGGGGTGAGATGACCCCCGTGTAATGGTCCATGTTTCGTGTACCCCTGAACGGGGATCCCTCAACGGCACCACATCCAGTGCAGAGCCTCCAATAAACCCAGGCGATCCACTCAGTGGCCCCTCATGCAGCCCCAATAATCAATACTTGCCGGAACCAGAATCGCCGTGAGCAGGGTCCAGGGAACGGCCCGGTGTCGCCGAACATCTGCCGTGAATTCAGCCCGATGCCAGTATCAATACGTCAGCCCTCGCCCAGACCTGATCAGCATCTGCTGTCCCCAAATGAAGACTGGCCATAGCCAAGGAGTTC
>JAGYOB010000172.1 GCA_018399515.1 Candidatus Nanopelagicales bacterium | reverse complement strand
GGCTGGGATTAGCCGGCGCGATCCTCGCCGATCCCGATGCGCTCATGCTCGGCCTCGACCGTGGGCAGGGTGCAACGTTGTATAACGGCAAGCCCCTGAAGGCCTATCCCCACGCGAGCCGGGTGGTGGGCACGCATCTGGACGCCCGGCCGTTCCTGCCCGGGCGGTCGGCCCGCGATCACCTGCGCATGCTGGCCACCGACGCCAAATTGCCGAAATCACGCATCGACGAAGTGCTCGAGGTCGTCGGTTTGAGCGAGGTCGCCAAGAAGCGACCCAAAGGATTTAGCCTCGGCATGGCCCAGCGGCTGGGATTAGCTGGTGCGATCCTCGCCGATCCTGATGCGCTCATGCTCGACGAGCCGGCCAACGGCCTCGACCCGCAATCCATCCAGTGGCTGCGCCAATTCCTCCAGCACTATGCATCGCAGGGCAAAGCAGTCCTGGTGTCCAGCCACCTGCTCAGCGAAATGCAGCTGATGGCCGATCACATCGTGGTGATCGCCGCGGGCAAACTCGTCGCAGACGGCACCGTCGACGAACTCACATCCCTGCGCGGCGATGTGCTGGTGCGCTGCGACGATGCTGACCGCCTGGCCAACCTGCTCGGCGAGGTGCCGGTGCAACGCGAAGGCATCGACGGCGTCGCCATCAATGGCTTGACCACCGACGCTGTCGGGCGGATCGCCTTCGACAACGGCATCGCGGTCTATGAGTTGACCAAGCGCTCCGCGAGCCTGGAAGACACGTTCTTCGAACTCACCGGCGAGGGGCAGCAGTTCGCCTTCAAAGCCGTGGATTCGACCGAAGGCGGTGCATCATGAGCGCCGCGCTTCGTTATGAATGGGTACGCACCGTGACCGTGCGTTCCACCTGGTTGCTCGTCGCCCTGGCCATCCTGCTGCCCGCCGCGCTCACGCTGTTCGTCGCGTGGGCGACGGCGGACTTCGTCGAATCCGGTCAAAATGCCGGCCCCGGCGGCCCAGGCAGCGAGAACTTCGCGCCTTTCGGCCTGTCTGGCGCGACCGTGCTGCTGCTCGGCTCGCTGCTTGTCACGGTCGGTGCCGTGGCCTTCGGGCAGGAATACCGCCACGGGCTGATCCGCGTGACGCTGTCGGTGCTGCCGCACCGCAACGCCGTGTTCGCCGCTAAGACATTGATGGTGATCGCTGTGACCGTCGTGACAGCGATCATCGCGATCGCCGCGGTAGCGCTGGGCAACTACATCGGTCTTGCCATCGGGGGCACCTCCGATCCGACGACACTCAGCGCCGGATTGCAGGCACAATTCCGCGCGCTTCTGGTCGTGCTGTTCTTCGTGCTCGTGGCGATGTCGATCACTGCCCTGACCCGCAACCAGCCGCTGGGCATCTTGATCCCGATCGTGGGTGCGGCGGTGGTGGAGCCGATCATCACGCTGATCGCGCAGTTCCAGGAGTGGACCTGGATCGACTGGGTGCTGCCGTTCAATGGCGCGATCGCGTCGGTGAACACATCGGGTACCGAGGCTTGGGGTCACCTGGGCGTATCGGCGATCTGGCTTGCTGCAGTGCTGATCCCAGCCTGGGTGCTGTTCGCTCGACGTGACGCCTGACCGGCATCGATGAGCGCCCCGGTCCTGGTCGCCGTTGCGGCCGGGGGTGCGGTTGGTGCTGTGGCGCGCTGGCTGATCGAACGAGGCACAATCGCACTGCTCGATGCTGAACCCATAGCCACCCTGCTGGTCAACGTCATCGGCTGTTTGCTGATGGGAGTGCTCGTCGCCCGGGTGCTCGCAGGTGCGGTGCGGTGGCCGCTGGCTCGCCCGTTCCTGGGCGCTGGCGTGCTCGGAGGGTTCACAACGTTCTCGGCATATTCGGCTGATGCGGTCGTGCTCGCTCGCGACGGTTCGCCGATCGTGGCTGGCGCCTATCTGGTGGGGACGCTCGCGTTATGCCTGGCTGCGGTGTGGTTCGGCGGTCGCGTGGGTCGCGTGCGGGGAGCTGTGGCATGAGAGTCGAGTTTGCGCAGGAAATGACAACTTTCAGTGGCGTGAAATTGGTAGTTTCTCGCGCAAAGTCGCAGGTGGCGCGATGAGTTTCGTCCTCGACCTGCTGCTGGTCGGCATCGGAGGTGCTGCGGGAGCGGCGACGCGGTATCTCGTGGAACGCGCTGCAGCACAACGGACCGCAGCGCCTTTCCCATATGGGATCCTCATCGCCAACGTGGTCGGTTCGTTCATGCTCGGGGTGCTGCTGGGCAGCGTCACCGGCGCGTGGCTGGTGCTGCTGGGAGTCGGGTACTGCGGGGCACTGACGACGTATTCGACATTCGCGCACGACACGATGCGATTGGCGGGGGGCGGACGCACACCGGTTGCGGTGACGAATGTCGTCGTGTCGATCGTCGCCGGTCTGCTCGCCGTGAGTGCTGGCCTCGCACTCGGAGCCCTGCTCGCGGCATAGCGCGCAAGGAGTTGCCTCACTCGACGGCGAGGATCGCGTCCATGCGGATGTCGTGGGGTTCGGTTGGCCAGGTGGGTTCGTCGAGCACCTCGTGCGCGTACACCACCGCAACGAGCAGCGGTCCGCGATCGGCGAAGCGCGGCACCTGTGCCAGCGCCCGGTCATAGAACCCCCCGCCCTGCCCGAGGCGATCACCGGCATGGGTCACCGCGAGAGCGGGCACGAGCACCATATGGACCCCGGCCAGTCCGGCGTCGGGGCCCTGCGGTTCGCGGATGCCATAGGAGTTGACCGCGAATTCCGGTTCGGCCTCGATGCTCATATCGACCCAGGCCAGCCCGTCATCGACCATGCGCGGCAGCAGAATCGCGTGCCCGGCCGTGAGCAGTTCAGCGTGGAGGTGGCCGGTGTACGGCTCGTTGCCGTAGGAGGCATAGGACGCGACCCGCAGGGGCGCACCGGTTGCGCGTCGCCGGCCGAGTTTGCGGGCGAGCCGATACACCTGCGGGGTGAACACCACCTTGTTCGTGGTGACCTTCGCCCGTTTGGCGCGCGCGTTCTTGCGGGTGGCGGCCTTGGTGGAGGGGCGAAGTTGGAAGACATTGCTCCCCGAGGCGTCGCTCACGTGCACCATTCTGCCTTTCGCAACACAAGGGGAGCCAGGACATGGGGAGCCGGGCATGTCCACAGCGTGGCTGCGACCGAACCCGCTGATCCAGCCCGCCCCGGCCCCCTAGGCTGGGGGCATGTCTGTGACGAAGGCGGTCGTTCCGGTCGCGGGGCTGGGCACCCGGTTCCTGCCGGCCACCAAGGCCACCCCGAAGGAGATGCTGCCGGTCGTCGACAAGCCGGCCATCCAATACGTCGTCGAGGAAGCCGTCGCCGCCGGGCTCGATGACGTGCTGTTCGTCACCGGTCGCAGCAAGCGCCCGCTGGAAGACCACTTCGATCGCAACGTCGAACTCGAAGCCGCACTGCGCGCGAAGAGCGACCACACCCGATTGGCGAAGGTCGCCGCCGCCACCGACCTCGCACTCCGCTTCCAATCCCGCCGCCCGGCCCAACGGATCCGCCCC
>JAGYOB010000171.1 GCA_018399515.1 Candidatus Nanopelagicales bacterium | reverse complement strand
CGGTCCGCGAACGCGTCGGCGGTCTGCTCACCACCTTCGATGTGCGGCCAGCGATGCCGAATCTTGACTTCAGTGCCCTGTCCGGCGGCAACCAGCAGAAGGCCCTGCTGGCGAAATGGCTGCAGATGGAGCCATCGCTGCTCCTGCTGCACGAACCTACCCAGGGTGTGGATGTGGGCAGCAAGGCCGACATCTTCTTGCGCATCACCGATGCCGCCGAGGCTGGCACCGCGGTGGTGATCGCCAGCGCCGAACACGAAGACCTCGCCAACCTGTGCACCCGGGTCGTGGTCTTCGACAGCGGCCGGGTCGTCGGCACTCTGTCAGGAGCGGAATTGACCGAGGAGCGCATCCTCGACCTGTGCTATCGCGGAGCGCGCGGCCGCGGCGCTCACGGCATGGTCTTCCAGTGGCGGCCCTACCGCGTGGGCTTCGTCCCCGAAGGTGTCGAACCAGAATTCGAACCCGCCCCGGCACCGGCGCTGCGCACCCGTCGGGTGTTCCGGTGGAGCCCGCACCGCGTGGGCTACGTCGAGGTTCCCGTGGCCGACACCTCGGCTCCTGCCCCCGAAAAGCCAACAGTCGCACGGGTGTTCCGGTGGAGCCCGCACCGCGTGGGCTACGTCGACGCTGCCTGACCGACTCGTCAGCGCGGTTTCTTCGCCGCCACCTCGAGTCGGACATAATCCACGCACCGATCCCCCATGATCGCCGCGACCTGAGCGCGCTGGTCGTCGGAGAGGTGATGCAACACGACATCGGCGAGGTACCGCGCATAGGTGTCGTCGTCGTCGAAGTATGCCGGTGCGCTGCGCAGGCGCACCTCGATCGGCGTCAGCCCGACTGAGCGCAGATGATCGAGAGTCTCGTCGACTCCGGCGTAGTGCCAGGTCGGGAGCAGCGCTGTGGCACCGACCTCATCCACCGCAGACAGCAGTCGGGTGAGATTGCCCTGCCCACCAGCATCGATACGCACCCGACCACCCGGACGCAGTGCCCGGGCAACCTGCGCCCAGGTGAGTTCCTGGCGATCCAGCCAGTGGAAAGCCGCCACTGACATCACCGCATCGGCACCCTCAGGCTCGACCGGCCAGACATCCATCAGGTCGCTCTCGCGGACTTCGACCCTCGAGACCCCGGCGAATCGATCGGTGAAGGCCACCCGCATCGACTCGGATGCATCCAATCCGATGATCTGGCCTTCGGGTAGGTGCATGAGCGCCCGCTGCGCGTCGCGTCCACTGCCGCACCCGGCATCGATCAGCGTTTCGTCGCCACGCAGGGTCAGGCCATCGATGACACCGCGTCCCCATGCCTCATGCGGCAGGGGAAGGGCGTCATAGGCCTGAGCGTTCCAGTTCACCGTCATGCCGCACCCGCCTTCTGTTCGGTGGCCTCAGCCACAGCGCCACCGGGACGCACCACCAACGGCGCTTGACGCAAATCTCTGTCGACGCATCGCCCGATGACAGTGAACCCCTGCGGAACCGGACCCGGTTCGATAGCGGCCAGGAGCCCGCCAGTGGTCTGCGGATCAATCAGCATCGCCCACTGCTGATCGGACAACTCGGCGTCGACCCGGTCGGCGATCCACGCATGATTGGCTTCATGCGCGCTCGTGCGATGGCCCGCGGCGGCGAGGTCGACGGCAACCGGCAGCATCGGCACTCGATCGCTGTCGATCTCGATGCCGATGCCAGCATCGGCAAGATCGAGAGCGTGGCCGAGCAATCCGAAGCCGGTCACATCCGTGGCCGCATGGACGGCTGATCCCAGGGACCGCAATCGGGTGGCTTCGGTAGTTGCCGGTCGACGGATCTGGGCGATCACCGGGTCGAGGCGCGCACCTGTTGCGTGACTGACCGCCACACCCACCCCGATCGGTCTACTCAACACCAGC
>JAGYOB010000170.1 GCA_018399515.1 Candidatus Nanopelagicales bacterium | reverse complement strand
TGACCCTGCTGGCTGCACTCTTGTTGTTCATCGCACAGTTCAACCTCGGCTGCGTCGGGGTTCCGTCCTTGGCGGTGCTCGGCTTCTTGGTGGTGACGCTCGGCATCGGATCGCTGGGATACCTCGATGTGCTCGCTCGCCCCCCGGTCAGTCTGATCTGGCTTATCGCAGCCACCGTCGCGGGCTTCGCGGTCTACCACTTCGTACTGAGTCTCGGACCCGATCGCTGCACCTGGACCTCCACCGGCTGGGAGTTCGCCATCGCAACGGCCACCGCATTCACGGTGTTCCTCGGCCTCACCATCGTGGTCCAAGCCTCACGACAGGCCGCGCAGATGGTGCACGACCTCGAGGTCACGAATGATCAAATCACCGAGGTGACCCGGCAGTTCAACCGTGCTGGCTCGCTGACCCAGGACCAGATCTCCCGCGTTCTGCATGGCCCCATCCAGGGGCGACTCGCGGCAGCAGCCATGGCCTTGAGAGTCCACCTGGATCGGATGCAGGCTGGGGAGGCCGCCTCGGTTTCGGACCTATCTGAACGCATCACGGCTCTGCTCGATGACGCAGCCGCTGATCTCGAGCACCTCAGTGATCCCTATGAGGCATCTTCGACAACTCCCAGCGTTGCACTGCGTGATCTCATCAACCGCTGGGGTGGGTTCTTGCAAACGAACGTGGATATCGAAAGCGACGCCGCGGAGTTCCTCGACGACCATCCCGACTGGGCTGCACGGATCATTCAATGCACGGAAGAAGCCCTCACAAATGCCAGCCGGCATGGCTCAGCACGCCATGCGACAGTCCACCTCAGCCTCGAGGGATCGTCCTTCCTCGCTCTTCGTGTGTTCGATGACGGCCACGGCCCTGATTCACACTTCGAGATGGGGCTCGGCCTGAATTGCATCACCATGTCGGGAGGAACCTGGAGTCTGGCTCCCCGCGAAGGCGGTGGAGCGCTCCTCCTCGCACGATGGCCGCTGCCCTGAGAATCTCCAGGACAGCGGCCATCGTCACAGCGATGTGTTGTGTTCAGGCTTATTCGAAGTACTGCTGGAAATCCGCGTAGGCAACCTGACCAGTCTCCGAGGCATACAGTGCCTCAGCGACCTCCGCCGGAATCGCCTCCCACCACGCGGGCATCTTCGCCGCAAGCCTCGGGTTGAGGCTGTAGACCAATAGGAAGTTCACGATCCAGATGGATGGCGCCATGGCCATACCCAGGGTGGCCGTGGATCCATTCGATCTGGTGTTGGTCACCAGCTCCCACGGCTCTGAGGAGCCCTGCGACTGGGATCCGTACACCGCCTCGGCCGTGTAAGCCGATGAATACAGTTCCCTGAGGGTGTCTCGAGCGCCGTTCTTGCGCATCCACTGACCCATGTATCCGCACGGGATTCCCGCTGGTGGCTCGATCTCGGGGAACTGGCACACCGCATCCGGCGCCAGCACCCAGTTGACCTGACGGACCGGTGACGAGTCGTTGGCGGGGCTTTCGAGCATTCCGTCCTCGTTGACGATCATGCCGTAGCTGCCCAGCACCACCTCGGTGCGCACACCGTCGATGTTCCGATAGATCGGGTTCGCCGATGAATTCGTCAGGTAGTCGACGCTGACGTCGACCAATTCGACCGCCTTCGCACGCTCTGCGCCGGTCCACGGACCTTTACCACCACCTCTGATGAACGAGCGGTACTGCTGCTTCGAGAACGCCTTGTCCTTGTCGAAGCCGAACTTAGCGGCCAACCTGTCCGCCCGCTGCTGACCCAGCGGCTTATTGACCTGCCGGCTTCGCTTCGCCTCCTTCGGCGCGAAGGGCAGATACCTTTCCACTCCGGCGAAGGGCTGCTCGAATCCGGAGTTCAACACTCCGGCAGCATTCGCCGTCGATGCGGTGGCCAGTGGAACAGCCACCAGGGCGCCTGCAGCCGCGACGGCCACCAGACGTGTTGCCAGGGTGCTGACAGTCATCA
>JAGYOB010000169.1 GCA_018399515.1 Candidatus Nanopelagicales bacterium | reverse complement strand
GGTCGCGCCGTCGTACTGTTCCGCGAGGCTGTCGGCATCTGACCAGCAGGTGAGTGCACCACGACGGACCACTGCCCCGGCGAGGAATACCCCCAGAGATTAGGGTGAGGTCATGATCTTCGGAACCGCGCAGAGCGTGATCACCCTCGTCCTCGGACTACTCTTCGCCGGGGTGAAGGTCTGGGCGTTCGTCGATGTGCTGCGCCGGCCCCAGGCGGGTTTCCCCGCCGTGGGGCGCCTGAACAAGACGTTCTGGATGATCATCCTGGGGATCTCGGCGCTCACCGGGATCGGCTTCTGGTTCATCAACCCGATTGGTTTGATCGGGATCGCCGGGGTCATCGCGGCCCTGGTGTATCTGTTCGATGTGCGCCCGAGGTTGATCGAGATCTCCGGTGGTGGTTACAGCTGGTGACGTCGGTCACCAGTCGGGCATCACGCCAACTCGCCGCCACAGATCGAGTTCGGCGCCGACCCTGCGCGGCACCGGCCACCGTTTGATGCTGCCTTGACCATCTGAAATCAACAGCAGCGCACCTCCCTCACCGAATCTGGTGTCGGTGGAGGGATCATCGACCGGGGCCGGCAGCCACCCGCGGGGCACCCAGGTGCAGCGTCCTCTCTCAGCGATCAGCACACCCTCTCGTGCGACCACATGGCAGCCCAGACGGGAGCTGTCACCGCGATGAGCCCAGGCATGGACGAATGATCGGGCGCCGAAAACCGCGGCAAGCAGGAGCGCACCGGCCAGACCCGCATAGACGAACCGGACTCCCCCTGATTGCGAGTCGAACCCGAGGCTGACTGTCGCCCAGAGGGCGAGCAACCCACCGATCATGAAGAACACCACCCGTAGCAGGGGAGCAACCACCGACCGCCGAGACGCCGGGCGAAAACGATCCGACCCGGAGATCACAGCACCGGGAACCAACCGGGCACGCAGCACCGCCGGCAGCGCATCGGAATCAACGTCGATGAGCACAATGCGAGGTACGGACTCATCGTTGTCGGCCACGATCTCATTGTGGACGTCACATCGTCGCGATGGGCACCGGCGTCTGACCAGCCTGGCCCTCAGGCTTCCCCAGCGGCGGCCTCACCGGACGCTAGGAACCCAAAGCCTCGAGCGCATCACCATCGAGCGAGGCGAGTCCGGTCTCGAGGAGTACGTCAGTCGCCTGCCCCATGAGGTCCGCCTGACCGGCGGCAGCGCCCACCTGTGCGCCGGCCAGGATGCGCTTGCGAATCGATTCCAAGATGACGGCGAGTTTGAAGCAGGACAGCGCGATACACGCATCCAGATGATCGACATTCCGCCCGCTGACGTCGACATACGCGTCCACAAGCTCGCGTCGGTCGATGAAACCCTCGTGGTCGGTAACGCCATCGACGAGGGGGAGCCGCTTCAATTGGCGATCCGTCGATCGAGTCCAGTAGACCAGCAGGAGCGCCAGATCACTGAGCGGATCACCCAGGGTGGACATCTCCCAATCCACGACCGCTCGGATGCGCATGGTCTCTGGGTCGACGATGGTGTTGTCGAGTCGGTAATCCCCGTGCACGATCGACCAGGGCATTCCCGCAGGTAGTTGATCGACCCGCGCCGCCAGCCGATCCGCGAGCTCGACAGCCAGGGGTTGGTCTCGCGTCTGGCTCAGTTCCCACTGTGATCGCCAGCGCGCAGCCTGGCGCACCAGGAAGCCATCCGGGCGGCCCAGCTCACCCAGGCCCACCTCGTTCGCGTCGATGGCGTGCAACCGAGCCAGGGTCGAGACGACCTCGAAGCTCAAGTCTCGCGCCTGCTGCGGGGTCAGGTGCGCTGTCTCAGCAGCCGAGCCCATGACGAGACCGGGCACGAAACTCATCGTGTGGAACACCGAGCCGATGATGTCCGGGTCCTCACATAACGCAATGGGTTGAGGAACAGCGAAACCGCCGGCGTAAACACCGGAGATCACCCGATGCTCGCGCGCCATATCGTGAGCGCTGGGCATGACATGACCGAACGGTTGGCGGCGCACCACCCAGTCGAGTCCACCTGAGTCGGGGTTCCCCTGCTGGATGCGATACGTCACATTGGAGCGGCCGCGAGCGAGGAGTTCAGCCTCCAGCGGCTCGTTGGCAGCAACCGGAAGGCCCTGCTCCACAAACCATGCGAGGAGCCGGTCGCGGTCGAGACGCTCGACGGCTGGATCGACAGGAGCATTCGCAGACCCATTCGACATGGGTCGTGAGTCTAGGCGACCTCAGCCACTGTGAAGTGGCGGACCAGAGATCTCGAGTTCGTCATGCAGCCGATTTCGTGTCCGCTCATCGCAGTACGAAGCGTCGATGCCCTGGCGAACTATCGAGATGATTTCGTCGCTCGTCAGACCCGCAATGCGCTGCGCAACGAGATACTCGTTCACCAGATCTGTGCCGAACATGCCCGGATCATCGGTACTCAGCGTG
>JAGYOB010000168.1 GCA_018399515.1 Candidatus Nanopelagicales bacterium | reverse complement strand
CAGGCGCTCGCTGCCAGTGGCCGCGCCGCCCACGACCCAGTTCTCAGTGAGGCTGACAGACGTCAGGCTCGCTATGAGCATGCGGCGCTACTGGCCGAGGATGGTCGTTTCGACGAGGCGATCCGCGAATCACTGACACTGCTTCGCGATTGCGATGACGATCTGTTTCTCGAAGCACGCGTGCGTCAGGTGCTCGGCGCAGCCTTGGCCGGCGCGGGGCGCACTGACGACGCGCTGTTGAGTTTGACTCAGGCCTTCGAGTCCTTCGCGTCACTCGGAGAAGATCGTGCCGTTGCCTTGGCCGGTCCGGGCCTCGCCGCCCGGTTGAGTGCCGATGGTCAACATGCACGTGCTGTCGAAGTGCTCCAGCGTTCAGTCACCGCTGCGCGAACGATGCTGGCTCGTGGCGAAACCGATGCCAGTCTGGAGATCGATCTTCTCGGTGCACTCGCCACAACGCTCGATGATGCCGGTGACTCGACGCGAGCCGTTGAAGCTTTCGCCCAAACTGTTGGCGCTGCTGAAGCTTTCGGTGATCCGGTTCGGCTCGCCGATGCCCAGCACGGTGAAGCCGTCGCTCGCGCCCGCACGGGAAACCCCGATGAGGCCGTCGAGGCTCTCGCTTTGCTCGATGCTGCACGCGCCACCTACGAGCGCACCGGCATGACCGATCGTGGCGCGGGCTGCCAACAGGAGGCCGGAGCGCTGCTGGGCCGGCTCGGTTCCTTCGACGCCGCGCTAGCTCGGTATTCCGCGGCCATGCAGTCCTATAGCGAGATCCCCCCGGTGCTCGCGGTGGAATCGAAGCAGGCCCGCTCAGTCGCCGCCTATAATCTCGTTGTGCTGCAATCGATCGCAGACGGCACCCGCGATGAACCACCCGACGATGCCTTCGCCTCGGGTGGGCACTCGATGGACTTCACCGGCGGGATAACGCAACCATGACCTCAGCATCCACCGCCGGGGCCTCGCTGGCGTCACCTGACGACATCGACATCGCGGCGCGTGCGCTTCTGGACGGGGCACTGGTGGTGCTGCCTACCGAAACCGTGTACGGGTTGGCCGCGCGCGCCGATAGTCCCGATGCCGTGCTTCGCATCTATGACGTGAAGGGGCGCCCGGCGGGGCACCCGCTCATCGTGCATGTCGCCGACGGACTGGCGGCACTATCGGGCGTCTGGGGCGCCGACGCCACTGCGCTCGCGCGATCGCTGGCGGAGGAGTTCTGGCCGGGACCGATGACCCTCGTCGTCCCTCGCGGCCCGCGCACACCCGACATCGTCACCGGCGGCCAATCAACCGTGGCGATCCGCGTCCCTTCACACCCGGTGGCCGCCGCCGTCTTGCAGCGCATGGATGAGCTCGATCCGGCAGGTGCACCCCACGGTGTCGCTGCGCCGAGCGCCAATCGCTTCGGCCGCGTCAGCCCGACGACCTATGCCGATGCGCGCGCTGAACTCGCCCATCGTCTGCAACCACGCGATGTGCTGCTCGATGGTGGACCCAGCAAGGTCGGGGTGGAGTCCACCATTGTCGATTGCACGGGCGTGCTGCCGCGGATTCTGCGTCCGGGCGGCGTCACCGCGGGCGAGATCGCCACCGCCTGCGACTGCACACCCGATCAGGTTCGCGATGGTGCCAGCGACATCCGGGTTCCGGGGTCTTTGCCGTCGCACTACGCCCCCGATGCCCAGGTGGTGGTGAGCCCGGATCTGCAGGCCGCGATCGCGTTCTTGATGGCACATGTCGAGGCAGGTGGGCCGGTCGATCGCATCGGCTTGATCGCTCCGGCCAGCGATCCCACTCCCGAGGGTGTGCTTCGATTGGCGGCACCGGCGACCAGTGATGACTACGCCCGTGATCTGTATGCGGCCCTGCGCCGCGCCGATACCGACTCACTGGCCCTCGTCTTGGCCATCCCCCCCAGCGACGATGACGGCCCTGTCGATGCTGTCCTCGACCGTCTCCACCGAGCCGCCGCCCCCCGCTAACCCCTCAACTGCCCGTCTTAGTTACCTCAATGGTCGCCGCGTCCAGAATACTTCCTATGTGAAACCGCTGCATGAAAGCCGGCATA
>JAGYOB010000167.1 GCA_018399515.1 Candidatus Nanopelagicales bacterium | reverse complement strand
CGACCGGCATGGCCGCCCACTGCCGGTCTCGCCCCACGTCGAAGGTGCGCGTGCCACCCGACCCCGAACGCACCGTGGCGAGCACGCCATTGCGCCAGGCGTAGGACGGGGCGAGCAGCACCCCGGCGGCACTCGCGCGGGTGCCGGATGAGATCGCGAAGTCCCCCTCGACGAAATAACCGATGTCCACGCGGGCTGCCGGTGTGCCGGCGTCGCGCGCATGTGTGATCGCGAGCGCACCGGCGAGGTTGCCCGGCACGTAGTCGTAGCCGAAAGCGGTCAGCAGTCGAGCACCGGATTCTTGTGCTCGGGGCCCGTACACCTCGAAGACCTCGCGGATAAACGGTGGCTCTCCGGTGGAATCGAGATAGCCCGCACCCGCGTCGACGGCAGCTTCGACAGCAGCGTGCCCGTATTCCATGAAGGGCCCGACGGTGGTGACGAGGATGTCATCGCCGGAGTGGATCAGCCGCCGCACGCTTGCGCGGTCATCGGCATCAGCCACCGCGATGGTCGGTTCGGTGTCGACACTCGGCGCGAGCGGGGCGAGTCGATCGGCCAATCTGGCGACCGCATCGTGGCGACGGCCTGCAAGGACAGGAGCCATCCCGGCGCGCACCATCGCCTCAGCCGTGAGGCGCCCGGTGAACCCCGTGGCGCCGAGCAACACGATCCGCATGAGGACAACGCTAGCCTGGCCCGGTGAGTTCGTCTGCGCCCGATCAGCCATTGCTTCCGGAGATCACCTCCGATGAGGGCGTGGATCCGTATGAAGATGACGACTACCTCCGCGAAGTTCCCCCACACCATGGGTGATCGCGAAGCCACACCCCGATGGTTCACCGAAACCGACGAGGGGCATTCACGCTGGTACGCCGATCATTTCCGCGAATTGGTTGAAGAGGGCAGGGATGTCGAGGGCGAGGCACGCCTCGTCGATGCGCTCATCGCTCCGGGAAGTCTGGTCCTCGACGCGGGATGCGGTCAGGGGCGCGTCGCAGCCGGCCTGCACCGGCGGGGCCATCGAGTGATCGGTGTCGACATCGACCCGGTGTTGATCGAGGCTGCTGGCACTGATTCGCCGGGTCCGACCTACCTGCAGGCGGATCTGACAACTCTTGATCTGGCTGCTTCCGGGCATGGCGAGACACTCGATGCGATCGTGTGCGCCGGCAATGTCATCACCTATGTTGCTGCGGATGCCGAAGCGGCGACGCTCGAAGCTTTTCGACGTAATCTGCGGCCCGATGGTGTGTGTGTGATCGGTTTCCATGTCGAGCGCTATCCGATGCAGCGCTTCGACCGTGATCTGGCGACGTCTGGATTCACCGTCGAACATCGTTTCGCCACCTGGGATCTGCGCCCTTGGCATGACGAGGCGGACTTCGCGGTCACGATCTTGCGCGCGTGATGTCGCAACGGCGGTGAAGGGTCCCCTAGGCTGTCGCCATGACGAATCCGCAGCCTCCCGCTTCCCAACCGACAGATGACACGGATACCGCGACACCGGGCAGTCCGCTATCGACACCGATCTGGATCGTCATCGTGGTGGTCGTCGGTTTGGTGGCGGCGGGATTGACCTGGCTTGTCGTCGGCCGCTCCGGCGATGAAGCACCGAACTCGGTGGTGTCCACGAGCGTTGTCGGTTTCACCGTTCAGGAGGCCACTGTCGCGCTGGAGGGACAGGGTCTGCAGATCGGTGAGATCACCCTCGAGCCCTCGGATGTCGAGACGGGTGTGGTGCTGTCGCAGAACCCGCCGGCGGGATCGCAACTCGCACCGGGCAGCCCGGTCAACCTGGTTGTGGCCGGAGACGCGAACCCGGTCGTACCCGACGTGTTGACGTTGAGTGAGACCGAGGCGGTGAATGCGTTGATAGCGCTGGGATTGCGTCCCGGTGAGGTGACCCAGTCGGCATCGTCCAAGCCCGTCGGTGAGGTCATCGGGCAGACGCCGAGTGCGGGCGAACAGGTTGAACCGGGTGCCCTGGTGGACCTTGTGGTGTCGAACGGCCAGCTCGGTGTCGCTGATGTGGTGGGCCTCACGGCGACCGAAGCGAGAGCCACGTTGCGCAATGAGGGGTTCCGCGTGCAAGAGCAAGAAGAAGAAAGCGACCAGGTGGGCGTGGTGCTTCGCCAGGATCCGCCTGCGGGGACCGAACTCGCCCTCGATTCCATCGTGGTGATCACCGTCGGTGTCGCACGCCCGGAGCCGACTCCGACCCCGACTCCCACTCCGACGGCGGATGCCGTGTGCGGGAGCGTGCAGTTCACCCGGATCATCACCGACCTGCGCGATCCTGCCGATCCGCCGGTGCAGTATCTGCAGGATTACACCTGTGTCGGTGGCTGGGCCGTGGTCCTGGCCGCTGTTGGCGAGCAGTCGGACCAGATCGTGCTCGATCGCTACATCTTCCGGGCCGAGGGTGACACCTGGAACCGAGTGAGCCAGAACCGGGCCTGCGCCGATGGCAGCGACCTGCCTGATCCCCTGCGCGCGCAAGCCTGCGACCCGATCGTGTCCTGATCGACATGAGCAGGCTCGGATCGCTGCGCCCGTGTTCCCCCGGTCGGGCAGCGATCCGAGCCTGTTCCGTCACCCCCCGCTGCTGACGGACTCACTAGTTGTAACGAGTTTTGCGCAGTCATGATGGGAACTTCGCGCTGGCTATAGCCTGGCTATTGCCTATCGAGGCGGCGGGAAGCAGCAGAGGGGGATCCACGTGGCCGCGTCTAAACGAGGGGCCGGTCGGGCGGCCGTAAACAGCCAGCAGCCGGTCGCCTCTGCCCCCCTGCCCAGTTTTCTCTCGGTCCTGCGGGATCTGCCCGATGGCGACACCGTTGCCTACGCCATGGTCCGCGGGGTGCTGGGATCGCTTGACGCGAGTCTGGCGCTCCTTTACGTCTCCCGGGCTGATGGGGTGACCGCTGATCTGGCCGGTTCCTACGGGGTCGGCCCGAGAGAGACGCGCCTGTATGCG
>JAGYOB010000166.1 GCA_018399515.1 Candidatus Nanopelagicales bacterium | reverse complement strand
GATTCTGGTCCTGATTCTGGTCCAGCCGCCGGGACCACCGGCGCCACCGGTCTGTGGCTGGTGCTGGCGGTAGCGGCATCGATCGTGGTGATCGACCAGCTCACCAAGGCGTGGGCGGTCGCCCGGCTGAAGGGCCAGTCCCCGATCGAGGTCGTGGGCACCTGGCTGCAGTTCACCTACGGCGAGAACACCGGAGCGGCCTTCGGGATCGGTACTGGATTCACCTGGATTTTCACCGCCATCGCCATCGTCGTCGCCATCGTCATCATCCGCACGGCACGACGACTCGGCAGTGCGTGGTGGGCGGTAGCTCTGGGTGGTCTGCTCGGTGGCGCAGTCGGCAACCTGGTCGATCGGTTGACCCGACCCCCCGGGCCCGGGCAGGGCTACGTGGTGGACTTCATCGCGCTGCCCAACTTCCCGGTATTCAACGTCGCCGACATGGCCATCACGGTCTCGGCCGGGCTGATGATCTGGCTCACCCTGCGCGGGGTCGACCTGTCCGGTGGCAAACCCCCGGCCGGAGCCGGCGGTGGCTGAGGAGCGCGAACTCGCCGTTCCCGAGGGATTGGATGGCGAACGCATCGATGTCGCCCTGTCTCGGCTCCTGGGCCTGTCCCGTTCGAAATCAGCCGATCTGGTGATGGCCGGGCACGTCGATCTCGATGGGCGGGCGGCGAGCAAGGGTGATCGGGTCGAGGCGGGACAGTGGTTGGCACTGCGCCTGCCCGACCCCCCGGCACCGCCTCAGATCATCGCCGAACCCGTTCCCGGTTTGCGAGTGGTCTACGAGGACGGCGATCTCGTCGTGGTCGATAAACCCGCCGGGGTTGCCGCCCATCCCAGTCCGGGCTGGGACGGCCCCACCGTCATCGGTGGGCTTGCTGCCGCCGGTTACCGCATCGCCACATCAGGGGCCGCCGAACGCCAGGGGGTCGTCCATCGCCTCGACGTCGGGACCACCGGACTGATGGCGGTCGCCAAGACCGAGGCGGCATACGCCGACGTTAAGCGCCAATTCAAGGAACGCACCGTCGACAAGGTCTACCGAGCGATCGTCCAGGGTCATCTCGACCCCCTGAGCGGGACGATCGACGCCCCGATCGGGCGACATCCGGGAGCAGATTGGCGCATGGCGGTCGTCGCCGGTGGGCGACCGAGCATCACCCACTACGACACCCTCGAAGCCTTCGCTCATGCCAGCCTGGCCCGCATCGAGTTGGAGACCGGGCGCACCCATCAGATCCGGGTGCACATGAGCGCGGTCCGCCACCCGTGCGTGGGGGATTCGACCTACGGGGCCGATCCCCGACTCGCCGAACGCCTCGGCATGACCCGCCAGGCCCTGCATGCGGCCCGTCTGTCGCTGGATTCCCCGTCGTCGGGGGACCGGCTGGAACTGCACGCGCAGGATCCTGCGGACTTCGCCGAGGCGCTGCGCCGATTGGGCGGCGTGCCGAGCCTGACCTGAGTCGTCGACCCGCATTAGGGTGGGCGGGTGAGTCGCTCGGATTTCGTCCACCTGCATGTGCACACCGAGTACTCCATGCTCGATGGGGCCAGCCGGCTTCCGGACCTGATGGACGAGGTGGCCCGCCAGGGCATGCCCGCCATCGCCATGACCGATCACGGCACGCTTTTCGGGGCTTTCGACTTCTACAAGGCGGCCAAGGCGGTGGGGGTCAAACCCATCATCGGGCTCGAGGGCTACTACGCCCCGCAGGGGCGATACGAACGGCGCCCCTTCGATTTCGGTGGTGGGTTCGATGAGGGGTCCGCCGAAGACCCGACCGCAGGACGCGGAACGCAGAACTACACCCACATGACCTTGCTCGCGCAGAACACCGCGGGTATGCACAACCTGTTCCGGCTCGCTTCGCGGGCGAGCCTCGAGGGGTACTACCACAAACCGAGATTCGACCGGGAGATCCTGGCTGAATACGCCGGCGGGCTGATCGGCACCACCGGTTGCCCCAGTGGCGAGGTCAACCGGTGGTTGCAGGCAGGCGACTACGACCGAGCCCGCACCGCGGCGGCCGATATGCGCGACATCCTCGGCGCAGGCAACTACTTCTGCGAACTGATGGATCACGGACTCGCCATCGAGCGGCGGTTCCGCGAAGACCTGCTGCGACTAGCGAAGGATCTTGGTCTGCCGCTGCTGGCGACCAACGACCTGCACTATGTGCACGCCGATGACGCGCAGACGCACGATGTCCTGCTGTGCATCGGGACGCGCACCACGATGGACGATCCCAATCGGTTCCGCTTCGATGCGCGTGACTTCTACGTCAAGACCGCGCAGGAGATGCGTGACGTGTGGCGCGAACTTCCTGAAGCGTGTGACAACACGTTGCTGATCGCCGAACGCTGTGAGGTGACCTTCAACGAGGGCGCCAATCTCATGCCGCAATTCCCCGTTCCCGATGGTGAGAGCGAGGAATCCTGGCTGGTCATCGAGGTCGAGCGCGGACTGCTGCGCCGATACGGCGCCACCGTTCCCCAGGCGGTACGCACCCAGGCCGAATACGAGCTCGGTGTCATCAACCAGATGGGGTTCCCCGGCTATTTCCTCGTGGTCGCCGACCTGGTGCGCTACGCCAAGGACAACGGCATCCGAGTCGGACCCGGTCGAGGCTCAGCCGCCGGAGCGATGATCGCCTACGCGCTCGGGATCACCGACCTCGACCCGATCGAGCACGGCCTGCTGTTCGAACGGTTCTTGAATCCCGAACGCATCTCGATGCCCGATATCGACATCGATTTCGATGAACGTCGCCGCGGGGACATGATCCGGTACGCGACGGAGAAGTACGGCGAGGAGCGGGTGGCCCAGATCGTCACCTTCGGTTCGATCAAAGCTAAGGCTGCGGTGAAAGATGCCGCCCGGGTCCTGGGCTACCCCTACGCCCTCGGTGATCGCATCACCAAGGCGATGCCCCCATCGGTGATGGGAAAGGACATCCCGCTCGCGGGGGTCTTCGATTCCGAG
>JAGYOB010000165.1 GCA_018399515.1 Candidatus Nanopelagicales bacterium | reverse complement strand
CTCCAACTGCTCGAGGAACACCCCCTCGGGCGTGATCTTGGCCATCGCCTGCCGGTCGGCTGAACAAGAAACCGCAATAGCCACCGGTAACGATGCGCCGTGGCGCGGCAACCGGATCACCCGCACGTCGTGACAGAAATATTTCCCACCGAATTGCGCACCGATGCCGAAGTGTCGCGTCATCTCCAGGACCTCGGCCTCCATCTCCAAGTCGCGGAAGCCGTGCGCATCCATCGACCCGTGTACCGGTAACGAGTCCAGATACCGTGCGCTGGCGAGTTTCGCGGTCTTCAGTGCGTATTCCGCACTGGTACCACCCACCACGATGGCGAGGTGATACGGCGGGCAGGCCGCTGTGCCGAGGGATCGCAATTTCTCGTCGAGGAACTCCGCGAAGCGCTTCGGGTTCAACAGCGCCTTCGTTTCCTGATAGAGAAAACTCTTATTAGCCGAGCCGCCGCCTTTGGCCATGAACAGCAACTCGTACGTCATCTCATGCCCGGGCTTGGTGTCAGCGTAGATGTCGATCTGGGCTGGCAGATTCGATCCGGTATTGCGCTCGTCCCACATCGTGAGTGGGGCCAGTTGCGAATAGCGAAGGTTCAATTCGCCGTAGGCGCGGTCGACCCCGTCGGTTATCGCTGCCTCATCTGGGCCGGAGGTGAGGATGCGCTGGCCGCGCTTGCCCATGATGATCGCGGTGCCGGTGTCCTGGCACATCGGCAGCACGCCACCGGCTGAGATGTTCGCGTTCTTCAGCAGATCCAAGGCCACGAACCGGTCGTTGGGACTGGCCTCCGGGTCGTCGAGGATCGATCGCAGCTGGGCGAGATGGCCGGGGCGCAGCAGGTGCGCGATATCGCGCATCGCGGCGAAGGTCAGATCCGACAGGGCCTGGGGCGACACCTCGAGGAACGATCGATCCCCAGCCTCGATCACACGCACGCCTTCGGTGGTCAACAAGCGGTAGGGCGTGTGGTCCGGGCCAACGGGTAGCAGGTCGAGGAATTCACGGTCTCCGGGCGCAGCGGTCATCCCCCAACGATAGGCGTCGCGAATCGGCAGGAACATCGCAGGACGCCACCGGATACCCAGTACCCCACCGGATACCCCTGAGCCATCGGACCGTATCGGATATTGCACCGCCGTGATCGACGCTCTAGCGTCAGGACCTGTGACCACACGCCGGTGCATCGCGGTGCTCGGAGAACGCATCATCGATCTCGTCCCGGGTTCGCAGCCGGGGGAGTACACCGCACTTCCGGGCGGATCCCCGGCGAATGTCGCACTCGCACTCGCCCGACTCGGGGTGGAGCCGCTCCTGCTAGGCCGACGAGCCGATGATGGGTTCGCCGACGTGCTCGACGCCAATCTGCGCGCAGCCGGGATCGGAATGGAGGGACTCATCGACGCCGGTGGGGTATCGATGCTGGCCGTGTGCACGCCTGACAGCACGGGGTCGATGTCCTACTCGTTCTACACCGCCGACAGCCCGGATCTGCGCTGGACCACAGCCGACCTGGAAACCACCCGCGCCCTGATGGTCGACCGGGGAGTTGTCGCCTGGCACACCGGGTCACTGGTGAGCTATCTGGGAAACGGAAAGGATGCGCTCCTTAGGGCGTGGCAGCAGGCTCGTGCCGAGGGCGCCCTCACGCTCAGCTACGACCCCAATGCGCGCCCGCACGCTCTCGACGCAGCGACCACGCGTGAGCAGGTGGAGCAGTTCGCGATGGCCGCGCATGTGGTGAAGGCCAGCGAGGAAGATCTGGCCTACTGCTATCCCGACACCACCCCCGAGCAGGTATGCGCTCGCTGGGCCGAATCCGGGCCGGTGATTGCCGTGCTGACGCGAGGACCCGGTGGGGCGAGTGTCTGGCAGCGGGGAAACCCGCGCGCCGACATCCCGGCACCCACGGTCACCGTGGTTGACACCGTTGCTGCGGGAGACACGCTCATGGCCGGTCTGCTCGCGGGGCTTGCTCCCTGGCTCGGCGCGGGTAGCGAGATCAACTTGGCGCAGATCGCTGCACGTGACGTCGTCGAGATCGTCAAACGCGCGGTTTGGGCTGCCGCTGTGACGTGTACGCGGGCGGGCGCCCAACCACCGACGCGGATCGAACTCGACGAGTTCTTGGCAACCTCGGGTGTGACCGACTAGTTCGGCCGTTCGAAGTCGACGGTGGAATACGCGCTGAGTTTGTCGAGGTGGTGTTCGCTGATGACCTCGCGGATTGTTCCGCTGCGGCTGCGCATCACGATCGAGTGGGTTGTCGCCCCTTGGGATCGGTAGCGCACCCCCCGCATGAGCTCACCGTCGGTAATGCCCGTTGAGCAGAAGAAGACGTTG
>JAGYOB010000164.1 GCA_018399515.1 Candidatus Nanopelagicales bacterium | reverse complement strand
TCGGGCGTCGAGACGACCTTCGCCCTCGTGGCGCTCAAGGCCCTTCCGGTGATCATCCTCGGCGGGCTCGATTCGATCAAGGGATCGGTCGTCGCCGGCATCATCATCGGAATCGCCGAATCGTTGACCCGCACCTACCAGCCGCAGTTCGCTCCCTGGCTCGGCGCGAACTTCGACGTCATCGTGCCCTACCTCATCATGATCATCGTCTTGATGGTCCGGCCCTACGGTCTCTACGGCACGAAGGAGGTGGTCCGGGTATGAGCTCCGCGGCCAGCAAGTCCCGACACACCACCCGTGGCCGGCCACGGCTGTACACCACCTACGCCTCCGAGATGGCGATCTTCAATACCGCCTCCAAGCGCGTGTGGATCGCCATCGGGTTCTTTGCACTGGTGATCTTGCCGTTCTTCCTCGACCGCGACATGGTCTCGCTGGGGGCGAAGGTTCTCATCTTCGCCATCGGCGGCATCGGGTTGAACCTGCTGACCGGATATGCCGGCCAGGTGTCGCTGGCCCATGCTTTCTTCCTCGGCATCGGCGCCTACACCGCGGCGACATTGGGTGGGGAGGGCAAGGGCAACATCATCGGGTTGGGCTGGGATATGGCGATCTGGCTGCCACTGGCCGGGTTGGTGCCCGCGATCGTGGCAGCCGTGATCGCACCATTGGCTGCCCGCGTGCGAGGCCTGTATCTGGCGATCTTGACTCTAGGCCTGGTGTTCATCGGTGAACACATCTTCAAGGAGGCCAAGCCGATTACCGGTGGCGCCGGTGTGGGCCGTGCTCCGGCTGAGCCGGTATTCCTGGGGTTCGATCTGTTCGCCAACTACGAGGTGTTCGGCATCGAGATCGACCGCTACACGATGCTGTTCTTCACCTGCCTGGTGATCTTCGTGATCATGGCAGTGCTCGCTCGCAATTTCACGCGTTCGCGCTTCGGCCGGTCCTTCGCCGCTGTACGTGACCGGGATATCGCAGCCGAGGTGATGGGCGTGTCTCTGCTGCGCACGAAGACCCTCGCCTTCGCGATCTCGGCGTTCTATGCCGGCATCGCCGGAGCACTGTTCTCGATCGTGATCGGCCGCATCTCGCCGGAGACCTGGAACTTCTTCCTATCGGTGGACTTCCTCGCCGTGATCTTCATCGGCGGCCTGGCCACCATCACCGGTTCCATCATGGGCGCGATCTTCGTGGTCATGTTGCCGCAACTCGTCAACGCGCTGACCAGGTACCTGCCCATCGATCCCGGTGTCGGCCAGGGCGGCCTGCTGAATGTCTTCGAACTGCAGTCGATGATCTTCGGTGTCCTCATCGTGGTGTTCTTGATCGCCGAACCTCGAGGGCTCTATGGGCTGTGGCTGAGGCTGCGCAATTACTTCAAGGCATGGCCGTTCAGTTATTGATCGCCGGGATCCGGGCGGCCGAGCCACCTCAACCGACCACGACCCCCTACGATCTAGGCCCATGCGGGTTTTGATCACCGGCGGGGCCGGTTTCGTGGGATCGCACCTCGTTGATGCGCTCCTAGCACGCGGGGACCAGGTCACGGTGCTCGACGACCTGTCGACCGGTCGCCACGACAATATCCGCCACCATCTGGGGGATCCGAACTTCGAGTTCGTCATGGGCTCGATCCTCAACGACGCCGTCGTGGACGATGTGGTGCGTCGCGCTGACGTGGTGATGCATCTGGCTGCCGCTGTGGGTGTGGAGTTGATCGTCGGTCGCCCGCTGGAGAGCCTCGCGACGAACATTCGTGGCAGCGAGATCGTGTTAGAGAAATGCCACAAGTACGGCCGCAAGGTGCTGGTCACCTCCACCAGCGAGATCTACGGCAAGAACGACTCGGATCTGCTCAGTGAGGATGACGACCGCATCCTGGGCTCCCCGTTGAAGACCCGCTGGTCCTACAGCGAGGCCAAGGCAATCGAAGAGGTTCTCGCCTACTCCTATTGGCGCGAGAAGGGTCTACCGGCCGTCATCGTGCGGCTGTTCAACACCGTCGGCCCGCGCCAGGTCGGCCATTACGGCATGGTCGTGCCCCGGTTCGTCGAGCAGGCGCTGAAGGGTGCACCGATCACGGTGTACGGCGACGGTACGCAGCGACGCTGCTTCTGCCACGTCGCCGACGTCGTGTCGGCGCTGATCGGTCTGGTCGACTCACGTGAGGCCGAGGGTCAGGTGTTCAACGTCGGGGCGAACGAGGAGATCTCCATCGCCGGGCTCGCCGAACGCGTCATCGAACAGTTGGACTCTGATTCCTCGATCGTCAAGGTGTCCTATGACGATGCCTACGAGGAAGGCTTCGAGGACATGCCACGGCGCGTGCCGAACACCGCCCGGGTGCGCGGACTGCTGGGTTGGACCCCGCAGCGGAATCTGGCCGACATCATCAACGACGTCGCCGCGGATATCACCTCCCGCTCGAGCTGACGGTGAGCCCCTGGGTCTACCTGGCCGCGTTCGCCGGCTCGGCGGTCGTCTCGATCCTGCTGGTGTGGGCGTCCATACGTATCGCCCACCGCACCGGCATGGTCGACTCCCCCGATGGTGGCCGCAAGCAGCAGCAACTGCCCATCCCCAAGATCGGGGGAATCGCGGTTGCGGTCACCTTCACGATGGCCTTCCTCGCAGCCGTGGCGATCTCCGGCGATCCCAGCGAATTGGAACTGCTCGCCAGCGTGATCCTGCCGGCATTGGGAGTCGCCGCCCTCGGATTCATCGACGATGTCCGCGCCCTCAACCCCTGGGTGCGCTTGATCGCGCAGACTGTGTTCGCGTTCATCGTGTGGTGGGCGGGCACCCAGGTGTCTTTCACCCGGGTGGAGTGGCTCGATCTGCTGATCACCCTGCTGTGGATCGTCGGGCTGACGAATGCGATGAATCTGCTGGACAATTCCGATGGTCTGGCCGCCTCGACGACACTGGTCGCCGCCGCCGGAACGGGCATCATCGCCGCGCTGTACGGCCAGTTCTTCGTCGCTGGGCTGGCTTTCGCACTCGCCGGAATCGCCCTGGGGTTCCTGTGGCACAACTGGGCTCCGGCCACGGTCTACCTCGGTGACGCGGGCGCGTATTTCCTGGGATTCCTGCTCGCGATCGTCACGCTACGTCTGCGTCCGGTGGGCATCAATCTGCCGTGGAGTGCATTGATCCCGATTCTCCTCGTGCTGCTTCCGGTCGTCGATACCGCGTTCGTGGTGGTGCGCCGGCTGTTCGAAGGCCGCCACCCGTTCACACCGGGTCGCGATCATCTGTCCCACGTGCTGATGGCTCGAGGACTGAGTGTGCGCGGGGCCGTCGGGGTGCTGCAGGGGGTCTTGGTGGTCAGCGTGGCCGGTGCGGTCGCTCTCGCGGTCACCGCCGCTTGATCAGTTCTGCGGAAACGCACTGCTGGGAGATACCTCCGACAGCAGCGCGGTGACCTCACTGGCCCGATACCGACGATGTCCGCCGAGAGTGCGGATGCTGGATAGTTTGCCGGCCTTGGCCCAGCGGGTGACGGTCTTGGGATCGACGCGAAACAGTGCGGCGACCTCTGACGGAGTCAGCAGTGCTTCGGGTTCGAGGGACGGGTTCATGACCGGACCATCCCCCTGGGGGACGTGCGCGATGCGCACATGCGCGAATCGGACATTTCACTCATCACGGACCAAGCCTGTCAGAGGAGCCGGGCGAGGGCAAGCATGGCCAGCACACGGTGAGTCGGGTGCCGTCGGGTCCCGATTCGCGACTCCATTCGGCCTGCGAGTCCAGCCACGATGATCCCAATCCAGGTGTGCTGGAGCCCGAAGCACTCTCGGAAACAGTGGTTGTCCCATCGTCGACCACCACGACGTCGACGTGATCTACAGACACCGTGATGAATGCCTCGATGTGCCGGGCTCGACCGTGGCGGACGGCATTGGTGATCGCTTCATCGATGAGCCCACTGATCGGAGTCCCAAGATTCGCCGGCACTACCCCGTCGACGTCGATGCTGACATGAGCTAGACCCTCCCAGCGTGCGAGCCCCTCGCTGAGTCGATCGAAACTGCCCCGCTCATAGTCGATGAAACTTTCGCGTGTCGACACGATGCTCATCTGGTGCAGAAGGGACCGTGCCTGTTCCAGGTCACCGATTTGCACCGCAGCGTCCACCTGCATCGCTAACGCTCGCCAGGAACTGTTGATGCTGTTGTGCAGGAACGACGCCGCTGCTCGGCGACGTGGCTCGAGGTCATCGACGGCCAGGGTCAGTTTCCTCATGGACTCGGCGTGGGCCCGCCGGTCGGCGGAGATCACCATCGACAGAGCGAGGACCACCAGGTTCGTTGCCGCGACGCCGATGAGGCCACCGACATCATCACGGGCGCTCGATCCGATGGAGAAGGGGAACACCGCAACAGCGAGCGATGACACCAAGACCGCGAGAATCACGGTGATCGGCTGAGCGATCTCGGCCGGGACGGGCAGTTGCCGGATGCCCCACTGCCCCAACAGCAATACCACTGCGAGCAGGCCGATGTTCACGATGGTCGCTTCGATGGCGGTGAGCGCGTCGAAGCGCAGCAGGCTGTTCCAGGCGAGGGAGACGGCAAGGAGTGAAGCGACCGGGAGCACCGGGACCGGCTCGCCTGCAACGCGACCCAGCATCCGCCGCCACAGATGGGGTGAGGTGACCCCGAACCACAGGCGATGACTCAGTGGTCGTAGCTTCTGGTCGATCACCTCGTGGAGATTGCGAGCGAGCTGAGTCAGATCCTGTGCACTGCGGGTTGCGGCGCCGTTCATCTGAGCTGAGAAGGTGCGCTGCAGGGCATCGGCCTCCGCGAGGGCGATATCAACGCGCATGAGCAGATTCCGAAGTTGCTCTCTGCTGCGCAGGACTGCTTGGACGCCGACCCCCACG
>JAGYOB010000163.1 GCA_018399515.1 Candidatus Nanopelagicales bacterium | reverse complement strand
GCAGCGTCGGTGGTGATGGCCTCGGCGACCGCGGGGGTCGAAGCGGCGAATCGGCGCCCCAGGGACCGGAAGTTCGCCTTGACGCTGACATCGACGAGTTCACCGGCTTCCTGAGCGAGGGGCAGCAGAGTCGCCACGTTCAATTCCGCGGCGATCTCTGCGATGAGTTCGGCGGGGAGCTCGGCCCAGCCGGGTGCGGACACCAGGGCCCGAGCCAGTGGTTGGCGGGTCCGCACACCCGACGTCGCACGGGCCGCTCGGCCAAGTTCGACGATGCGGCGGACCAGCGCGACCTGTTCGGTGAGGCCGTCATCGATGAGTACATCGTCAACGGCGGGCCACGGGCTCAGGTGCACCGACGCCGGCGCGTTCGGGCGGGTGGGGCGCACGATGTCCTGCCAGACCCGCTCGGTGATGAACGGGGTGTAGGGAGCCATGACAGCGGTGACGATCCGCAGCGCCTCGTCGAGGGTCGCCAATGCGGCGGGATCGCCATCCCAGAACCGGCGGCGCGATCGACGGACATACCAGTTGGACAGGTCGTCGACGAACACCGAGATCAGTCGCCCGCCGCGCTGGGTGTCGAAGTCAGCGAGCGCGGCATCGACGTCACGGGCCAGGCGATGTGCCTGGGACAGTACCCACCGATCGAGAACCGGTCGGTCCTGCGGCGCGGGCGCCGCACCGACAGCGTCGGGGGACCATTCGGCGGCCCGTGCATACAGCGCCAGAAAGGATGCGGTGTTCCAGTAGGTCAGCAGGACCTTGCGTACCACCTCGCCGATGGCAGCGTGGCCGACGCGGCGGGATTGCCACGGCGATCCGGAGGCGAGCATGAACCAGCGGACGGCATCGGCGCCATGCTCGTCCATCAGCGGAATCGGTTCGAGCACGTTGCCGAGGTTCTTGCTCATCTTGCGGCCGTCCTCGTCGAGGATGTGGCCGAGACAGACGACGTTCTTATAGGACGACTCGTCGAACACGAGCGTGCCGATGGCCATCAGGGTGTAGAACCAGCCGCGGGTCTGGTCGATCGCCTCGCAGATGTAATCGGCCGGATAGCGCTGCTCGAATGTCTCCACTCCCATGTGCGGGTAGCCCCACTGGGCGAAGGGCATCGCACCGGAGTCGTACCAGCAGTCGATGACCTCGGGAACACGGTGTGCGGTTGCGCTGCACGTGCGGCACGGCACGGTGATCTCGTCGACGAAGGGCCGGTGCGGATCGAGGTCGTCGAGGTTACGGCCGGTGAGTTCACCGAGTTCGGCCCGCGATCCCACGACCGTCAGGTGGTCGTCCGGGCAGCGCCAGATCGGCAGGGGAGTGCCCCAGTAGCGGTTGCGCGACAAGGCCCAGTCGACGTTATTGCGCAACCAGTCGCCGTAACGCCCCCATTTGATCGTCTCGGGGTACCAGTTGGTTTTCTCGTTCTCGCGCAGCAACTGATCAGCGATCGCGGTTGTCTTGATGTACCACGACGGCTGGGCGTAGTAGATCAGCGGCGTGTGGCAGCGCCAGCAGTGCGGATACGAATGCTCGTAGGCGACGTTCTTGGCCAGCAGGCCACGCCGGGTGAGATCGGCCACCAAGGGTGCGTCGGCATCCTTGAAGAACGTCCCCCCGATGAGGTCGAGATCCGCTTCGAAAGTTCCGTCCGGTCGCACGGGATTGACGACTGGCAGCCCATAGGCTCGACATGATGCGAGGTCATCGGCGCCGAACGCCGGTGCCTGGTGGACCAGGCCCGATCCGTCATCGGTGGTCACATAGTCGGCGAGGATCACGAAGTGTGCGTCGGGGATGTCGACGAGATCGAAGGGCGGCGTGTAAAGGGTGCGCTCGAGGTCGCGACCGGACAGTCGCTCGAGGATCTGGGCATCGGCGCCGAGCAGGGAGTCGGCGAGATCCTCGGCCACGACCCAGACCTCGTCATCGGCGGTGCGCCCGACGACGTAGGTGGATTCGGGGTTGACCGCGACCGCGGTGTTGCTGACCAGGGTCCACGGGGTCGTCGTCCACACGATCAAAGCCACACCGGGGTGGCGCTCGGCTAAGGGGCCACCGGCCACGGGGAAGCGCACATAGACGGACGGATCGACGACGGTTTCATAGCCCTGCGCCAGTTCATGATCGGACAGGCCCGTGCCGCAGCGCGGGCAGTAGGGACTTACCCGATGGTCTTGCACGAGCAGCCCGGATTCGAAGATGCGCTGCAGGGACCACCACACGCTGTCGATGTAGTGGGGGTCCATCGTCCAGTAGGCGTCTTCCATGTCGACCCAGAAACCCATCCGGCGGGTCATGTGGTTGAACTCGCCGACATGGCGCAGGACGGACTCGCGGCACTTGGCGTTGAATTCCGCGATCCCGTAGCGCTCGATATCGCCCTTGCCGGTGAATCCGAGTTCGCGTTCGACGGCGAGTTCCACCGGCAGGCCATGGCAGTCCCACCCTGCTTTGCGCGGAACGTGGAAGCCCTTCATCGTGCGGTAGCGCGGGAAGATGTCCTTGAAGACCCGGGCCTCGACGTGGTGGGCCCCCGGGGTGCCGTTCGCGGTCGGTGGTCCCTCGTTGAACACCCATACCGGGCGTCCCTCGCTCGTGGCCAGACTGGTGTGGAAGGTGCCCTCGGCATCCCATTGGTCGAGGATCGCCCGCTCCATCGCGGGCAGATCGACGTGGGCTGGGACGGCGCGGTACATGAGTCCTCCGCAAAAGGGGATGGGGACCCTCGAGGGTATCGGGCGGTTGCCCGGGCCCCGCACACAGGCGGCGAGAGGGCCGGCGGCGTGGTGCCTTGCGCGAGTTGGTGCGGGCGCCTAGCCTGCCCCGAAGTTTCAGCGAGGATCGGAGTAGACGGTGAAGGCGACGTCCGGCACGACCGGCAGCGCGCGGGGGGCCCAGCGATCGGCTGCGAAGAAGGCCCCGGCGAAGAAGGCAGCCGTCAAGAAGGCGCCGGCGAAGAAAGCGCCCGCCAAGAAGGTCTTTTAGTCCAATCATCTATATCTTGGATCGAGACAGTTTTAGCTAAAATTAGTTCTTGATCATCTTTGATGAT
>JAGYOB010000162.1 GCA_018399515.1 Candidatus Nanopelagicales bacterium | reverse complement strand
GCGCGCGAGGCCGACATGGAGGTCCTCGGTGTCTCGATGGTGACCAATCCGGCAGCTGGAGTCACCGATCAGCCCATCAACCACGAAGAAGTGCTTGCCGCCGGTTCCCATGCAGCCTCCCGGATGGGGACGCTGCTCGGCGACGTCATCCAGCGACTCTGAAACAACCGGCTGCCATGGGCACGACTTCGATCCCTCTCGATCCGCCTCGGTTCGATGCTGCCCTTGCCGCCCGCATCGATGAATGGCGGTCAGGTGACTGTGATCCACATGACATCACAAAGCTGGACGCTCTCGTTGCAGCAGCACGTGCAGGCGAGCAAGCAGCACTGACCGAGCTGCACGATGCGTTCTCCGGCTCACTGGACTTCGGCACCGCAGGGTTGCGCGGGCGGATGGCACCGGGACCGCGTCGGTTGAACACCGCGGTGGTGCGCCGCGCAGCCTTCGCTCTCGCTTACACGGTCAAGGCCGAGAGCAAGACCACTGTGATCGGATACGACGCTCGCCACCGGTCGCAGGATTTCGCGATCGAATCCGCACGTGTGCTCGCCGCCGCCGGATGGCAGCCGATGTTGCTACCAGGCCCGCTGCCCACCCCTGTTCTCGCGTTCGCCATCCGCCATCTGCGAGCCGACCTGGGAATCATGGTGACCGCAAGCCACAATCCACCGGCGGATAACGGATACAAGGTCTACCTGGCCGATGGCCGGCAGATCATCGAACCGATGGATGCCCTCATCGCTGCTGCGATCGCCGACGCGCCACCGGCCCGCACTATCCCCGTTGCCGATGACTGGCGAACCCTGGATGGCTCCGTCCTGGAGGCCTACCTGGAGTCCGCCTCTCACGTCACTTCAAGGGACACTCCTCGCCACCTCACTGTGGTGCACACGGCACTGCACGGGGTCGCCACCGACGTCTTCAGCGCCGCCATGGGTCGAGCTGGTTTCGCTGCGCCGATCGAGGTCGTCGAGCAAAGCGAACCCGATCCAAACTTCCCGACCGTGGCATTCCCGAACCCCGAGGAGCCCGGAGCCCTCGATCTGCTCAACGCGCACGCCCACGTGCACCAGGCCGATATCGCCATCGCCCACGACCCCGACGCCGATCGGTGCGCGGCTGCTGTCGCCACCGCTGATGGATGGCGAATGCTCACCGGTGACGAGGTCGGTGCGCTCCTGGGGTGGTGGCTGATCGAACGCCCAGGGGCACCCTCGAGCCAGGGAACATTCGCTGCGTCGCTGGTCTCGGGAACACAGCTGGCGCGCATCGCTGAAAGTTCGGGCATCACCTTCGCCACAACCCTGACGGGATTCAAGTGGATATCCCGGGTCCGGGACCTGGCCTACGGGTACGAGGAAGCCCTCGGCTACTGCGTCGATCCCGCCCACGTCGCCGACAAGGACGGCATCACCGCCGGATTGCTCCTGTGCGAGCTCGCTGCGACTGCACGTGCGCAGGGCGCCGATCTGCTCGGAGTTCTTGATCGCCTGGCCCGGCAGTTCGGTGTGGAGTCCACTCGTCAGGTCTCGATTCGCCTGGCGGGTGTCGAACAGGCTCACACCATCGTTGATCGGCTCACCACCGCACCTCCGGTCGAGATCGGCGGTCTGATCATTACCCGGGTCATCGATCTGGCAACCGGTTTCGATGATCTGCCACCGACACCGGGGCTCGTCTGGGAACTCGACGCAGGCGCCCAGAACAACCTTCGAGCACGGGTGATCATCCGCCCCAGCGGGACCGAACCCAAGGTGAAGGCCTATCTGCTGGTGCGGGATTCACCCAGGGAGGATCTGCCCGCCGCTCGCGAAGGCGTCGAGCAGACGATGAGCACCCTGCTGACCGCTGTGTCGACTCTGCTCGCCGAACCCCCTCTCGGCCCGCTCGGGGGATGACCGGTCGGTTCGCACCGGCCCGGCGCATTCGACCGCCGCGGTGACTACCCTGTGGGGGTGACCCTCCTGGTGCCCGATGCGGCGGCGAACATCACCCCCGACGCGTCGGATGCTGGGCTACGTCATGTCCTCCACGCCCTGCCCGGTGTGGATCAGGTCGGCGCCGAAGCCCGGGCTGCGATGCTCGCCTCGCGCTCGATCAAAAACGAAGCCAAACGCACGGCTATCGATCTGGCCATCTCCATGGTGGATCTCACCACGCTCGAAGGTGCTGACACTCCAGGCAAGGTCCAGGCCATGTGCGCGAAGGCGCTGCATCCGGATCCCGCAGATGACCTCGTCCCTCCCGTAGCGGCCGTGTGCGTGTACGGGGATATGGCCGGGATCGCCCGCGCGGTGGTCGGTGATCGCCTGCATGTCGCCGCCGTCGCGACAGCATTCCCCTCGGGGCGCGCCGCCCTCGAGGTCAAACTCGCAGATACCGCGGCGGCAATCGAACGCGGCGCAGACGAAATCGACATGGTCATCGATCGTGGCGCCTTCCTGACGGGCGATTACGGCACCGTGTTCGAACAGATCGCCAAGGTCAAACAGGCCTGCGGCGATGCCCATCTGAAGGTGATCTTGGAGACCGGCGAACTGCGCACCCTGGACAACGTGCGGCGCGCCTCGTGGCTGGCCATGGCCGCGGGTGCCGACTTCATCAAGACATCCACGGGCAAGATCTCCCCGGCCGCGACCATGCCGGTCACCCTCGTCATGCTCGAAGCAGTCCGCGATTGGCACCAGCGCACCGGCCGACGCATCGGCGTCAAGCCCGCGGGAGGGATTCGCACCGCGAAAGACGCCATCCGATATCTGGTCATGGTGCAGGAGGTTGCGGGACCGGAATGGTTAACCCCCGATCTGTTCCGATTCGGCGCCTCGAGCCTGCTCAACGATCTGCTGCTCCAACGCCAGCGTATGGCCACGGGGAATTACTCCGGTCCCGACTACGTCTCCCATGATTGACATCCGAACCAGCCGACGAACGCGTTCGACATCAGAATCCGACACTGAAATCCGATCGACGAAGGCAGGCTGATCCATCCATGAGCCTCGAGTACGCACCGGCTCCTGAATCCACCGATGTGGTGGACATCAAGGCGCACTACGGGCTGTTCATCGACGGTGAATTCGTCGAACCCATCGACGGAACCACCTTCACGACGATCAATCCCGCGACGGAGGGCGTGCTGGCAGAGGTCAGCGAGGCGGGCCCACAGGATGTCGCGCGAGCCGTCCGTGCTGCCACCACCGCGCACACTCGTACCTGGGCGCGCATGCCCGGACGCGAGCGCAGCAAGTACCTGTTCCGCATCGCTCGCCTGATCCAAGAACGTGCGCGAGAACTCGCAGTTCTGGAGACCCTCGATAGCGGCAAACCGATTCGCGAATCGCGCGATGTCGACATCCCGCTCGTTGCGGCGCATTTCTTCTACTACGCCGGGTGGGCGGACAAACTCGAGCATGCCGGCCTCGGCACATCGATCCGGCCCTACGGCGTCGCCGCGCAGATCATCCCCTGGAATTTCCCCCTTATGATGCTCGCCTGGAAGATCGCCCCCGCGCTAGCAACGGGAAACACGGTGGTGCTCAAGCCTGCCGAGACCACACCCTTGACGGCACTGGCCTTCGCTGACATCTGCCAGCAGGCTGATCTGCCGGCCGGAGTGGTGAACATCCTCACCGGTGATGGAACCACCGGACGCAACCTCGTCGAGCATCCCGATGTCGACAAGGTGGCATTCACCGGTTCCACCGAGGTCGGCAGGGCCATCCAGCGTGCGGTTGCCGGAACCCAGAAGGGTCTGACGCTGGAGCTCGGTGGCAAAGCAGCGAACATCGTGTTCGACGATGCGCCCATCGATGAAGCGATCGAGGGGATCGTCAACGGGATCTTCTTCAATCAGGGGCAGGTGTGCTGTGCGGGATCACGTCTGCTGGTTCAAGAGTCGGTCGCCGATCAGGTCACCGAAGCCCTGACCCAACGACTGCGCACTCTCCGCCTCGGCGACCCCCTCGACAAGAACACCGACATCGGTGCGGTGAACTCTGCGGCTCAGCATGCTCGCATCACCGAATACATCACGGCGGGTGAAAACGAGGGCGCCCGACGCTGGACCGCGCCGTGCGCCATCCCCGAACGCGGCTGGTGGATTGCCCCCACCGTATTCACCGAGGTCAGCACCGCGCATCGGATCGCACGGGAGGAGATCTTCGGCCCCGTGCTGGCGGTCTTGACGTTCCGCACTCCCGATGAAGCCGTGGCCAAAGCGAACAACTCCCCCTACGGCCTGTCCGCCGGAATCTGGAGCGAGAAGGGCTCTCGAACACTGTGGATGGCCCAGCGGCTGCGCGCCGGCGTGGTGTGGGCGAATACGTTCAATCGATTCGATCCCGCCTCGCCGTTCGGTGGGTTCAAGGAATCGGGCTTCGGCCGCGAAGGCGGGCGTCATGGACTCAGCGCCTACATTCGATCGGAGGTGGTGTGATGGACACGCGGGTCGATGTGCGTAAGACCTACAAACTGTTCATCAACGGAGCCTTTCCACGCAGCGAAAGCGGTCGCACCTACCCGGTGTCCGATGCCAAGGGGCGGTTCTGGGCTAACGCATCGCTTGCGTCTCGCAAAGATGCCCGCGATGCCGTTCTCGCCGCTCGTGGTGCGCAGCCGGGATGGGCGGGTGCGACGGCTTACAACCGCGGCCAGGTGCTCTACCGGGTCGCCGAGATGCTCGAAGGCCGCCGCGCACAGTTCGAGGATGAGGTAGCACGCAGCGAAGGCATCTCATCCCGCAAGGCGTCGGGCATCGTCGATGCAGCGATCGACAGGTGGGTGTGGTACGCCGGCTGGTCGGATAAGTTCGCTCAGGTCAGTGGATCATCGAATCCAGTTGCCGGGCCGTACTTCAACTTCTCGGTTCCCGTGCCGACCGGGGTCGTCGCAGCGATCGCGCCCCAGGACTCCGCACTCCTGGGACTGGTGAGCGTCGTGGCGCCCATCATCGTCACGGGCAACACCAGCGTCGTCGTCGCGAGCCAGGAGCGTCCGCTACCGGCGGTCACCCTCGCCGAAGTGCTGGCAACCTCCGACCTGCCAGGCGGTGTGGTCAATATCCTCACCGGCGACCCCGCAGAGGTCGGTCCGTGGTTGGCCGGGCATGCCGATGTGAACGCCCTGGACCTAACCGGGGTGACCGACGACGGTGTGTCCACCCAGATGCAGGTCGCCGCAGCTGACACGATCACGCGTGTCCTCGCCGACGTCACCGCGGACTGGACCATCGACCCCGGCCTCGGCAGGCTGCGCGCCTTCACCGAGATCACGACGGTCTGGCATCCCCAGGGTGTGTGATCGACAGAATCACATCCGACCGGAGTAATCCCAACTCGTCACGGTCAGATCCGTGATGCGGACCGCGACCTCACCATCCAGCCGCGACATCAACCAGTCCCCCAGCGGATTGGGCTGCGATCCCAGATAGCGATCGATGAGTCGGGGCAGAATCGTGGCCGCTTCATCCGCCTCGATGGTGGCCCGGCCTCGCCCACGCACGCCCCGGTAGGGCGGGGAGTCGGCCGCCACTTCGAAACCGCAGCGAGGGTCGGCTCGAAGCCGACGAACGACGACTGCATCCGACTGAGTCGCGCACCACAGAGAACCGTCGTCGTAGATGAACCACAGCGATTGCACCATCGGTCCACTCGAGCCGATCGTCGCGATGCGGACGGGGATGACGGTGTCACGCAGGTACCGCTCGATCTCATCGACCGCCCAGGGTCCCGAGCGGGGAATCATTCTTCGTTCTGCCGCCCTCGTCGGCGCATGAGCACGACAGTCACAGCGATGCCAGCAACGACGGTGGCACCGCCGATCACGATGGGCAGCCAGGTCCGGGATGTCCGCGTGACGTCGGCTGCCTTGGTCAGGACATCGTCGGTGAACTCCAGAACGTCCCCGACGTTTTCCACGATGGCCTCTGCCTGATCTAAGGCCTGCCGGACCTGCTCCACCCGGTCGATCGCCTCGGACACCTGCTCTTGGCCGGACACGATCCGTTCACTCACACTCATCAACTCGTCCTCTCCTCATCAGTTCGTCACGTATTTTCGGCGCCAGAATCACCGTGTGCGTCGTTCACACGATCCACACCGGTCACACCATGCCGCATAGACGCATCATCACGCCCCCGAACCGTCATCAACGAGCATCCATCAACCGGGCATATCCGGGCTTGATGACATCGTCGATGAGCCGAAGTCGTTCATCGAAGGGGATGAAGGCGCTCTTCATCGCGTTCACCGTCAACCAGCGCAGCTCCTCCCAGCCCCATCCGAAAGCCTCGCACACCTGCACCATCTCATTGCTCATCGTGGTGTCCGACATCAGGCGATTATCTGTGTTCAACGTGACCCGGAAACGCAAGGACTCGAGCAGTCCGATCGGATGCTCGCCGATGCTGGGGGCAGCTCCGGTCATGACATTCGACGTCGGACATAGTTCCAACGGAATCCGCCGATCGCGCACATACGCCGCGAGCGGACCGAGGTGGGCGACGCCATCGGCATCGATGCGGATATCGTCCACGATGCGCACCCCGTGTCCGAGCCGGTCGGCGCCACACCATTGAATCGCCTCCCAGATACTGGGTAATCCGAAAGCCTCGCCGGCGTGGATGGTGAAGTGCGCATTCTCTCGCCGCAGATACTCGAAGGCATCCAGGTGCCTGGTGGGCGGGTAGCCGGCCTCTCGTCCGGCGATATCGAAACCCACGACTCCACGGTCGCGATACTGCACAACGAGCTCGGCGATCTGGCGACTGCGCGCGGCCGTGCGCATCGCGGTCAACAGGGTTCCGATCCGGATCGGGTTTCCGGCCGCGGCTGCCCGACGCTGTCCCTCGGCGAAACCAGCCAGCACCGCTTCGACGACCTCGTTGAGGTCCAGCCCCTGCTCGACGTGCAACTCCGGCGCGAAGCGGACCTCGGCGTACACCACCCCATCGGCAGCGAGATCCTCAGCGCATTCCCGAGCGACCCGATGCAAAGCAGCCGAGGTCTGCGTGACCCCCACCGTGTGCGCGAACGTCTCGAGATAGCGGTCCAACGATCCCGAATCCGCCGCGGCGCGAAACCATCTCGCCAATCCTTCGACGTCGGTGACCGGCAACTGCGCGTAGCCGGTCTCCTCGGCGAGTTCGGCGACCGTGCCAGGACGCACGCCACCATCGAGGTGGTCGTGCAGGAGCACCTTCGGAACTTGCCGAATGTCCTCGAAACTGGGTGCCGCCATGGGGCGAAGATATCCCGAGACGTCTACCGTGGGGCTGATGGAGGTGCTGGAGCACACACCGAGGCCCCCACGCCGAGGCCCGATCGTGGTCCTGGTGGCCGCAGCTGCGCTGATTCTCGCCGCCTTCGCTGCCCTGTCGGTGGACGATTGGCAGCGAGGTCGAGAGTCCCTGGCCGTCCAAGCCGCATACGCCGACGCCATCGCCACGATCGACAGTGCCCACAGGCGCATTCGCGGAACCGTCGCCTACTCCTCACCTCTGCTCCAGGTTGGCCCCAGCGAGGTGCGGGCGACTCTGGAGGAACTCGTTTTGGAGGAAGTGGCCCTGGGCCGCAGCGAATTCGACCAGGCCCGCCAGGTCCTCGTGGACACCACCGTGTGGCCGTGGCATGACGACGTCATCGAGACACGAGCAGACCTGATCGCCGCTCTCGACGACCGGGCACGCTCCATCACCCAGGCGACCGGCCAGGGTTTATTCGTCCCCTGACCCTCGCGACTAGTCCTCGTCGCGATGGACGGTGTCCGGGCTGAAGGCCGGCCGACAGACTGCGATGTAAGTCGCTCCCTCGGTTGTGGAGTATCGGATCCGGTCGCCTGCGCGCGCGATCACCGCCTGGCCACCTCGCACCTCCTGCGCACCGTCATCCGATTCCACGATGAGGCAGCC
>JAGYOB010000161.1 GCA_018399515.1 Candidatus Nanopelagicales bacterium | reverse complement strand
TCCGGGCCCCACCACCAGCATCCCGGGCAGCAGCCAACCGATCCCGGCCGGCACTGGCACAATAGCATCCTTCAGGGATGTTGTGAATCCGGACCCCATGCACCCCATATTCCACTGGGATTTCACAGGCTACAGGCCGTGCTATCCTCCCAGAGAGCCCGGGGAGCGGGACTGGGTGGCGATATTCAATGAGCATGCCTGTAGCAGCAACCCTGCTGACTGGGACTATATCTATGTCAACTTCAGCTATTTGGACGATGAGAGCCGTGACGGGTACTACTTTGTATGGACTGCCACGAACAAGATGGTTGCGGAGGTATGGAAGCAGGGAGACATGTGGGTGATGAGGGATCTTGACGGGAAGCTGTATGATGTGGCCCCCCTGAACACCAACCATGAGATATATTCCTGGCTCAACCAGAAGTACGGCAATCCCAGCTATTCAGTGAACAGTGTGCGGACCCAGACAGTGGAGGCCATCCTCAATGAGAAGTATAATGCAATGGTGAGGCGTGACAGTGGCGGGAGCCCCGGGGGCAAGCTTTACGAATGCACCGGCCCGAGGGTGGAGTGGCCCATCTGGGGCTCAGTGGATGAGGGAGGGACACTGCCCTTGGGAGAAGCCAAAGAGGGATGGACCGGAGGAACCGGGGGACTCAGAGAAGGAGGTGAAACGCAGCCGTCACCTGAGTGTTCAATCTTGGTATTGTATGAGAAGGACGGGGAGCTTGGCATAGGGACGCAGGGGTGCCACGGGTTTGATGCTCACAGTATCTCAGAGGCAGAGGATGCCGACACATCACTACCTGATGTAACGCCTCCGGACATGTCCGACCACGTGCTGCCATCCCAGCGCGCGACACCGCTGGTCGTCACTGCACCCGCGGTCGTGAAGTTGCCACCGATGTAGAGCGTGTCGTCGATCGGGTCGACAGCCAATGCAGCAACAAGATCATTGGTCCCGACACCCAGCGCACTCCAGGTCCCGAGTGCACCATCGGGGGCATTGACAGGTGCAACGGCAACCGGCTGCGCCGACGATGCTCCGGCAGAAGCACCGATGGTGGCCAGCGCCAGCGCCACGCACGATCCGACACAGATCACATGGCGATGTGTCGACCGTGTGACAGCGTGTGTCGAGGCCTGACTCAAGGATCGCTGAATGGCCATGACCATCCCCCATATCGCCACTACACCATGCGGTGCAGCCCCATATCCGTGGGCAATTGACCCCAGATCGTAGAGCGATCCGCAAGCGCTTGGGGGAACATTTCCGAATTTTTCCCAGGCGCAGCAGGTGTTTCCGCGGAAAAGCCCGCGGCGCCGTTCTTCACCTACGGAACCCATCGTGCCCTCGATCAGCGCACTCTGTGGCGGGGTTTCCGGTGATCGCCGAGCAATGACCACACAGTGGCGTCTAGGGTGAAACATGTGGGGGGAGTCGGCCTGAAGGGGTATTCGTTCATGAGCAGCTTGCGATCGCGGATCGTCGCTGTCCTGACGTTCGTCTCTGCAACAGCGTTGATCGTGTCCCTGGCCCCCGCGTCTGCGGCCGACACCTCCGTGGCCCCCGAACCACAGCCGCTGATTGCTGACCCGACAATCACACCCGCTGCGTCACTGAATAACGCCACCTGCCGCAGCGCGCGGAAGGCAATCAGGGCTTTTCCCGCCGATCGGTCCCGTTTCGACGAAGACATCGTCACGCTGGGTTCCTGGACGGTGGATTTCGGTCAGGAACGCTGGCGGGTCGATCATCCGCGGGTCGAACTTCTCACCCGTGCTTTCCACTCCTCAGCATGGTTGATCCCCGAGCGAAAGAGCGATCTGCCCCAGTCGATCGAGTTATTCACCGAGCAGGCGCGGGTCAACCCTGATCCGGGTGCCACGATGACCGCGCGCCAGCTGCGCGGACGAGGCTGGGTCGAAGGGCACACCACCTGGCGACTGAAAACCGCGCTGTGTCTGTATCGGATCGCTGATGGTGAACAGCAGGCGATGCTGATGCCCGCCATCGACCAGTTGCTCGCCGCGAATCTCGATCCGCAGCGTTATTACGGACCGCCGCTGAAACCCGCACACAACCACGGATTGATGGCTGATCGTGAACTCCTCAACGCGGCGCGCATTCTCAATCGGCCTGACCTTGCCGAGGCGGCAATCGATCGACTGCAACTGCAGAAGGACGAGATGTATGACACCTGCGGGTTGAACTATGAGCAAGCCTCGTCGTATCAGTTCCTGCACGCCTCGCTATGGAATCAACTATTACGCCGTATCGAGATTCCCGCCTTCGCAGCACGCATCGAGTCGACGGTGCAGACCATCACTGAGGCCTCGAATAGCCTGGCCTTCCCGGATGGAGGCATCCCGGCAATCGGCGACGGCCGTCATCGGAGCATCGACGATCTGTCGCTGGTGAACGCATCCACACGCCTGTGGTGCCCGGAAACCGGTTGGTCGAGCCGCCGCACGTCGCGATCGGGCATCACCCAGCAACTCATCACGCGGTTCGGTCCTGCGACGAACTTCCACGGTCACAGCGATAAAGGGAGCTTCGCGTGGTGGGTGGGGCGCGGTTCGGTTGGTGTTCCCGTGATCACTGATCGTGGAACACCTTCGAAAACGAAGCCGAATCTCGTTGCGCGGCTGCGCTCAGCCGAAAGCCACAGCGTGTTCGACTGGCGTGGAGCGAGCGATAGGCGCACGACCGCAAGCAGTCGACGCAGCAACGGCAGGGAAACCCTTGCCATCTCCACTCAACGTGGGGATTGGACCAGGTCGATCACGTTCACACCGAAGCACTACGTGCTGCGTGTTGAGGATCAGGTGTCGGCTGGGGAATCAGCAGGACGCGCCCGTTCGTATCTGCAACTCGACCCGGTGTGGCAGCGCACGAATAGGCCATTCGTTTTCCGCACCGACTCGGGCTGGAGCCTGCGAGTGCGCTGCACTGATTCGTCGGGGGATCGCCTGCCGTTGCGAACCGACGACAAGATCGACTATCAGCAGGCCACCGAGCGTCCCGCGATCCGGGTGACCTGTGCCGCGCGCGACGCCAGTCGCGGCATCGTCGCAACGCTGAAAGTCACCCCACCACCAGCGCGCTAGCCCCCGCAGGGAACCACCCCACCGCTAAGACGACCTCGGTGACGATTACTGCAGCAGCTACTGCAAGATCACCAGGAACACGAACCA
>JAGYOB010000160.1 GCA_018399515.1 Candidatus Nanopelagicales bacterium | reverse complement strand
CGCGCACCTTCGACGTGGGGCGAGACCGGCAGTGGGCGGCCATGCCGGTCGCCGGCAGCGAGCATCTGGCGCTGCCGCGGATCGATCCCGACCTCACCGATGTCGGCGTCTGGCTGGGATGGGCCGGTCGGTGGACACCGGTGGCGGCTGCTGCGGGCAGCGCCATGGGTGCACTCGCAGGACTGCCCGGTATGGAATCCGCGCTCGGTGCCTTACGGCGACGAGCCTCGCGCACAACAGGTAAAGGCCCCGATGCGCGCAAGCGCTCGACTGCCCGCAGCCTTGTCGTCGCCGATGCAAGTGACATCGTCGGGCGGCCCGTGGCCAGCATCCGCATGATCGGCCCGACTCCCTATGACCTGACCGCTGAGTTGCTGGCCTGGGGTGCGGTCACCCTCGCCACCACCGAGGTCGCGGCCGGCGCTCACGGTCCCGTCGACGCGTTCGGACTCGACCGACTCGAGCGTGGCTGCGCCGATATGGGCCTCATCGCCGTCTCGTGATCGTTCTGCAAGAGCCCCAGTGGCGAGAGCATGCCGCCGTCCATGAAGCACGGGTGGATGAGTGGACCGTTCCCCACCTCGATCGCCGGCGACGCGGGATCGCGCACCCGGTGTGGGATTTCCTCTTCGACTACTACACCCTGAGCCCCGCGAAGCTGCGCCGGTGGCATCCGGGCGCAGGCGTGCTGCTCACCGGTGACGTTCGGCGATTCACCGGGGTGCGCGGTTATGTCGTCGATGAATCCGGCGCACGTGTCGATGAAACAGCGATCGACACACGCCTCATCGATTCGACATCGGCGTTGCTTCAGGCGACGTCGCAGCGCCAGCCGGCATTCGGCTGTTTTGGTCGACATGAATGGGCGATGGTGTACCGGTTGCACCCCGGTGAGGTGCGGCACTCTTCGTGGCCGCTTCGACTCGATTCCGATGGCATCGCCGAGGTGGTGGAGTCGGCTCCACTTCGCTGCACGCATTTCGATGCGTTCCGCTTCTACACCGCTGCTGCACGTCCGCTGAACGCCGTCCAGCCGACGCGATCGACGCAGATCGACCTCGAGCAGCCCGGATGCCTGCACGCCTCCATGGATCTGTACAAGTGGGCCTATCGAACGTATCCGGTAGTCGGAGCCGATCTGGTCGCCGATGCATTCGAACTCGCCCGTGATGTGCGTGCGGTGGATATGCAGGCTTCGCCGTATGACCTTGCCGACCTAGGTTTTCCCCCGATCCGGATCGAAACCGCCGAGGGCCGCAGCGAATACATCGAGCGGCAGCGGCATTTCGCCGAACGCGGACAAGAGTTGCGCCGTCGCATGATCGGCGTTCTCAACCTTGCTAGTGGCTGGCGCCTGAACGGCGGGCGCGAACAGCACGATCTGCTGCCTCGCTGATCTGCGTCAGCACCGCCGCCGCGAGTCGTTCGACGCGCTCATCGGCATAGTGCCAATCGCCGGTGGCGGGGTGCGGATCATCAAGCCACTGCACGGCAAGCGCATCGGAATCAGCGCGAAGTAGCGGCAGGAATGCGGCATAGGCGAGGCCGAGATCGAAGAGGCCCCCACCGACCATCGCGAGCGCAGGTTGAGCGGTCGGCAGACGAACCTCGATGTACTTCGCCCCTGCTCGTCTGGCCCGATCAAGGCTCGCATCCACCTCGTCGATGAGGTCTGCACCGACAACGGTGACCTCGATGAGCGCGGACGCATTGGTCGCGTCATAGCTCGTTGCACTCACTGTCTCAGCAGGAACTGGAGCGTCAGGATCTGGAGCACTGATCGGACGCTGCCAATCGGTCATGGCCAACACATCACGCAGGATGCTCTCGTAAACACTCGGCACGTACACCGGCGCAGCAGGGAGTTCGCGCAGGGCGACATAGGCCACGGTGAGGCTGGAACGATGGTCCTGCAGACCATCGGTGATGCCGGCCTGGGCGATCGCGTGGCCACAGTTGGCCCGCAGACCGACGATGGTCGCACCTTCCTTGAGTGCGATCCTCTGCGTAGCCGGATGCGTCAGCACCGGTTCCCGGAACCGCCCGATGACTCCCATGTCGGTCAACTCAGCGAGTAACCGTTGACCGAGTTGCTCCGCGAGACCGCGGTGACGGAATCTGGGATCGGTTGCTGTCGTTCCGGATTCGACGACGAACGGCCCGTATCGCACCGCCCCCCAGTGCGCCACCATCTGTCCGTCTGGAGCGAAAGCCGCTTCACCGATGCGTGAACCATCGAGGATCTGGGCCGCGATGCGCTCGGGGAAATAGATGTCGGTGTTGGGATAACTCCATCCGTAGCAGCGGTACATCAACGTGGTGAGGCCAGCAGCGTCCGCGGGAGTGACGGGGCGAATGGTCACCTCGTCAGTGCTGGTCGGTGCGTCCGCGGCGATGATCTCCTCATCGACCCGATCGAAGACTCTGGTGTGGGTCTGCAACGCCATCCGGACGACAGTGACGTTGGCATGCCCATCCGTGCCGACACTCGAACCTGTGATGACGCCGAGGGTGATGAGCGGGTGCAGGGTCGGCGGTTCGATCTGGATGGGTGCGCCGCCATCGCGGATCGTCAGCACCACTTCGGTGCCGGACGTCTCGATACGCAGCGTGACATCACCCTCATCGACTCCCGCTGCGCTGCGGGCGCGGATGTCATCGACGAGGAGTCGTACGGTCAGGGCGCAACCATCCCCGTCCCCACCGAGTCGCTCAACCGCCATGCGTGCGGCTGCAGCGAGCGCAGCCGAACCGGTGTCGTCGGGGGGCGCGGTGATGGTGATCACGGGTGCGGCACTCCCAGGGCATCGAGTTCGTCCAGGATCTGGGCATAGCGCTCGTCGATGCGCCGGGCGGTGTCATCGTCGTAGTCCTTGCGCCAACGCCCGACGTGCGCCTGCGTGGCGACGACAGTCTCATCGAACCAATCCCGCATCCGCTGATCATCGGCGAGCCCGAGGAAGTCGAGCAATTCACCGAGGGTCTCACTGCGTCGGGTAGCGGCCAGATCTTCGAGGTTGACCCGCATCACCCGACCGGCTGGGGCACGCTGCTCGGCCTCATGCGCTTCCACCATGCGATCGCGCCACTCTGACAGACCGACGAACACCTCGTCTGGACCGAAGGGCTTGGACACGAATGATGCGGCGACATCGCGCCCATCACGCATCATGTGCACGACGCGTCCCTCGGGAAACAGCGCCAGCACTCGGTCTGCCGCGCGGGCATTCGCCGGCGTGGTGTCGACCCAGCGTCCCTCCGGATTGCGCTTGACCCTCGACGACGTCACGGTCTCGGCGAAACGGCGTGATGCGGCGAAGGGGTCCTGTTCGAACTGTGCGATGTAGTCGTCGAGCAGCAGACGCATCTCCTCCTCGGTGACCCTGCGGTACAAACCCGATACCGCGCCCGAGGGCTTGACCCGCTCGAACCAGTGCGCGAAGACGTTATGGGCTACCACCTCGGGGGTGCACATCCGGGCGTAGGCGTCGGCGAGCCCGCCTGCAGCGGCGATGAAACGCAATTCCCGAGGGTTGGTCGAGCCGACATCGCGGTGGTGGCCGATCAGCCGACCGGCGATCGTGGTCCCGCTGCGCCCGGTTCCACC
>JAGYOB010000159.1 GCA_018399515.1 Candidatus Nanopelagicales bacterium | reverse complement strand
CTGCCGGATTTCCCCGCCGAGATTCGCGCTCCCGCCGGCACACTGCCGGGGGTTTCGGCCTTCCAGCTGCATTTCGCCGATCACGACATCATGACCCCCGGTGATCGGCCCGATGTGCTGGTCGCGATGAATCCGGCGGCCCTGAAAGCCAATATCGATGCCTTGCGACCCGGCGGCGACCTCCTGGTGAACACCGATGAGTTCACCAGTCGCAACCTGACGAAGGTCGGCTACACCGCGAGCCCGCTCGAGGATGGTTCGCTCGAGAGCTACCGGGTCCACCCCATCCCGCTGACATCGATGACCGTCGCCGCCCTCGCGGATTTCGACATCTCCAAGAAGGAAGCCGAGCGAGCCAAGAACATGTTCGCCCTCGGCCTGCTGTGCTGGCTCTACAGCAGGCCGACCGAGGGAACCTTGGCGTTCCTGCGATCGAAGTTCGCGGCCAAACCCGAGATCCTCGAGGCGAATATCGCCGCCTTCGAGGCAGGGTGGTCGTTCGGCGAGACCACCGAGGACTTCTCCGTGCGCTACGAGGTCAAGCCAGCGCCGATGGGTTCCGGCGTCTACCGCAACATCTCCGGAAACCTCGCCCTGTCCTACGGGCTGGTGGCTGCCGGCGTGCAATCGGGACTGCCGGTGTTCCTCGGCAGCTACCCGATCACTCCGGCCTCAGACATCCTGCACGAATTGAGTAAGCACAAGACCTTCGACGTGACGACGTTCCAGGCCGAGGATGAGATCGCCGGAATCGGTGCGGCCCTCGGTGCGTCCTACGGTGGCGCGCTGGGCGTAACCACGACCTCCGGCCCCGGAATCGCCTTGAAGTCCGAAACGATCGGCCTGGCTGTATCGCTGGAACTTCCGCTGATCATCGTCGACGTGCAGCGCGGTGGCCCGTCCACCGGCCTGCCCACCAAGACCGAGCAGGCCGATCTGCTGCAGGCGATGTTCGGCCGCAATGGTGAAGCACCCGTACCGATCGTGGCTCCGCGCTCCCCCGGTGATTGCTTCGACGCCGCTATCGAAGCGGCTCGAATCGCGGTCACCTACCGCACCCCGGTGTTTATTCTCTCCGACGGATATCTCGCCAATGGATCCGAACCCTGGCGCATCCCCTCCGTCGACACCCTGCCGGTCATCGATCCCGACTTCGCCACCGCACCCAACCACGACACCGACTCCGACACGCAGGACCGGGAGTTCTGGCCCTACCTGCGTGATGCGGACACCCTGGCCCGCCCGTGGGCGGTGCCCGGAACGCCCGGCCTCGAACACCGCATCGGCGGACTGGAGAAGGCCGACGGTTCCGGGGCGATCTCCTACGATCCAGACAACCACGACCGCATGGTTCGCCTGCGTCAGGCGAAGGTGGATGCGATCGCCCGAACGATCCCCCCGCTCGACGTGGACGATCCCGACGGTGATGCGCGAGTTCTCGTGATCGGGTGGGGATCGACCTACGGGCCGATAGGCGCGGCCTGCCGGAAACTACGCAACTCAGGGCACTCGGTCGCACAGGCGCACCTGCGCCACCTCAACCCGATGCCCGCGAACACCGAACATGTGCTGCGCAGTTACGACCGGGTGCTCGTACCGGAGATGAACCTCGGCCAACTCTCACTGCTGCTGCGGGGCACGTTCCTGGTCGACGCGATCGGATACAACCGCGTGCGAGGGCTGCCCTTCACCTCCGACGAGCTCGCCGAGACGATCACCGACGTCATCGCTCATCTCGATACCCCCGCCGCGAAGTGAGGAAGCGAACACGATGAACCCTGCCGTCAACCCATCCTCCTTCCCCGCTTTGGATCTGGTTCCCAAAACAAACGAGACGCAGAAAGCCAAGGAGTTCAAAAGCGATCAGGAAGTCCGCTGGTGTCCGGGGTGCGGTGACTATGCGATCCTCGCTGCCGTTCAAGGATTCCTCCCCGAACTCGGCCTCCGCCGGGAGAACATCGTGTTCGTGTCGGGAATCGGCTGCTCGTCTCGTTTCCCCTACTACATGAACACCTACGGCCTGCACTCCATCCACGGTCGAGCACCGGCGATCGCAACCGGGCTGGCGGTCTCTCGCCCCGATTTGTCCGTCTGGGTCGTCACCGGTGACGGCGACGCGCTATCCATCGGCGGCAACCACCTCATTCACGCTCTGCGTCGCAACGTCAATTTGAAGATCCTGCTGTTCAACAACCGCATCTACGGTCTGACCAAGGGTCAGTACTCCCCCACCTCAGAAACCGGCAAGATCACCAAGTCGACCCCCATGGGATCCCTCGACTACTCCTTCAACCCCGTGTCCGTTGCGCTCGGCGCCGAAGCGACTTTCGTCGCCCGCACCCTCGACTCTGATCGAGCCCACCTCACCTCGGTGCTGCGGGCTGCCGCGGCGCATGAGGGGACGGCGCTTGTCGAGATCTACCAGAACTGCAACATCTTCAACGACAACGCATGGGAGCCACTTAAAGACGGCGATACCCGCGACGACATGCTCATTCGACTCGAGCACGGCGAACCGATCCGCTTCGGCGCCCAGGGGAATCGTGTCGTGGTCCGCGGTGACGATGGTCATGTCGGTGTCGTGGCGGCGTCCGAGGTCGATGAGTCGCAGATTCTGCGTCACGATGCTCACGCTGATGACCCCGGCCTCGCTTTCGCGCTGTCGCGCCTGTCCGACCCGCATACCCTGGCAGACACCCCCATCGGGGTGTTCCGAGATGTCTCCCGTCCGTCCTATGACCGACTGGCCCGAGAGCAGATGGCAGCCGCTCAGGCCGCCATGGGCGATCGAGATCTGGCTGTCTTGCTGGCCGGCTCAGACACCTGGACCGTCTCCTGACCGCTGAGGTCCCCGCCCGCACGACCCTGTGGCGCGGACTGGGCTTCGCCGGAATCGCCTACGGACTCTGGGGGGCATTCCCGCTGTACTTCGCGCTGCTGGACTCGGTGTCACCAGTTGAGATCGTGGCGCACCGCGTGATCTGGTCCTTGGTGTTCTTGCTGATCGTCATCGCGCTCCTGCGCGGATGGACGTCCGTCGGGTCGGTCCTGCGGTCTGCGAAGTCCGTAGGGCTACTCGCCATCGCGGCAATCGCGATCACCGTGAACTGGACGACCTACGTCTACGCCGTCAGCACCGACCAGATCGTCGAGTCATCGCTGGGCTACTTCATCAACCCACTCGTTTCGGTCACGCTGGGGGTGGTGATCCTGCGAGAGAGGCTGCGGGGTGCCCAATGGGGTGCGGTCGCCCTCGCGACCGTTGGCGTGATCATCATCGGTATCGGCTCCGGTGCCACCCCCCTCATCGGCTTGATCCTGGCGTTTTCGTTCGGAACATACGGCCTGGTGAAGAAGATCGCCGGTGTCGATGCGATTCCCAGCCTCACGATCGAAACAGCAATGCTGTTCCCCGTCGCGGCCGCAGTCCTCGCGGTTTCCGAGATCAACGGAAACGCCGCATTCATCATCGACGGACCCGGTATCACCGTGCTGCTCCTGCTGCTGGGGCCGATCACCGCGATTCCGCTGCTTGCGTACGTCGCGGCAGCCAACCGCCTGCTGCTGAGCACGCTGGGTATCACCCAGTACCTGACCCCCACCGTGCTGTTCATCCTCGGCCTGACCGTGTTCGGTGAGTCGGTCAGCGCGACGGAGTGGTCGGGTTTCGTGGTGATCTGGCTGGCTCTGGCGGTGTTCACCATCGACCTGTATCAGCACTCCCGTCGCCCGGCTCGAGTCGAGGAACTCGAGGTGACCGAGCCAACCTGAACCGGTCGGGATGCCAGGTTTCCCGCAGTCCTAGAGTTGCGGTATGACCATGGAATCGTGGAACACTCCGCAGCGTCAGGATCTGCGCAAACTCGTCACCGACTTCACCACCCGCCACATCACCCCCGACCTGCCCGACTGGGAACGCCAGGGCGAACTCCCGCGCGAACTGCACCGGCAGGCAGCCGACGTCGGCCTGCTTGGTCTCGGCTTCAGCGAATCACTCGGTGGCAGCGGCGGGGATTTCCTCGATGTTGTGGTGATGACGGAGGCGATGCTCGAAGCAGGCGCGAGCGGAGGGGTGATCTCGGCCCTGTTCACCCACGGAATCAGCCTGCCGCATGTGATCGATGAGCACGATCGACGTGTGGCCGCTGCAGATGTCGAAGGCGCTCGCTACCTCGCCGAGACGGTCATCCGCCCTGTTCTGTCCGGGGAGATGATCTGTTCGCTGGGCGTCACCGAGCCTGATGGGGGCTCCGACGTCGCTCGCCTGCGGACCAGCGCTACCCGCACCGATCATGGATGGCAGGTCAGCGGCGCCAAGACCTTCATCACCTCGGGCGTTCGCGCCGACCGAGTCGTCACCGCCGTGCGCACCCCCGAGGCAGGGGAAGGCGCTGCAGGCATCACCTTGATGCTCCTCGATCCGGTGACTGCCGGCTACGCCCCACCTCGGAAACTCGAGAAGATGGGTTGGTGGTGCTCGGACACCGCGGAGTTGTCCTTCACCGATGTTGCTGTGACTGATCGCGATGTGCTCGGGCTCGGCCAGGGGTTCGGGTCCCTCGCCCGACATTTCGTCTCCGAGCGCCTCTCGATCGCGGTAACGGCTTACGCGACCGCACAACGTAGCCTCGACCTGGCTGTGGCGTGGGCGCGTGATCGCGAGACCTTCGGACGCCCACTCATCACCCGCCAGACGATCCGGCACCTGCTGGTCGATATGCATCGACGCACCGACGTCGCTCGCACCTATTCCCGCAGTGTCGCGCAGCGGTACGCAGCCGGTGAGAACCTCGTCGTCGAGGCCGCGCTCGCCAAGCAGACCGCCGTGGAGGCCGCGGAATTCGTGGTGGATCGAGCGGTGCAGATTCACGGTGGCATGGGTTACATGCGCGAGGTTGAAATCGAGCGGCACTACCGAGATGTCCGGGTGCTGGGCATCGGCGGTGGTGCGACCGAGGTGATGACCGACCTAGCCGCCCGTCTGCTGGGCTACTAGCCGGTGCGGTCGACGACGTAGTCGCACAAGGCAGAGAGTGCGTCGGTCGCCGGGCCGGGTGGCAACTGCACCAACTCCTCGCGAGCGCGATCAGCCCAGGCCCTGGCTTCACTGCGCGCAGCAGCCACTGCCAGATGCCCCCGGAGACGCTCCAGGACGCGAGCGTGTTCGGCATCGTCGTCGATGGGGCCAACCAGCGCCGAGTTGAGCAGCTCATCGTCACCATCGCGCAGGGCCATCAGCGCAGCGAGAGTGGGGACTCCCTCGCGTAGGTCGGTTCCCGGAGTCTTTCCCGACTGGTCCGAGTCGCTGGTGATGTCAACGAGATCATCGGCCAGCTGGAAGGCGACGCCGATCCGCTCACCGAACCGGGTAAGCGTGTCCACTGTCTCGTCTGGAGCGCCCGACAGCATTGCCCCGAATCGACAGGACGTGGCAATCAGGGAGCCGGTCTTGTCGGCGAGGACCTGCAGGTGGTGGTTGACCGGATCGTCACCATCCACCGGCCCGACAGTCTCGCGAATCTGCCCGGTGCACAGACGCTCGAAGGTTCGCGCCTGAATACGGACCGCATCCGGACCCAGATCGGCAAGGATGTCCGACGCCCGAGCGAAGAGAAAATCCCCGGTCAAGATCGCGACCGTGTTGTCCCACCGCGCGTTTGCTGAACGCGCGCCTCGTCGTAGATCCGCTTCATCCATGACGTCGTCGTGGTACAGCGTGGCCAAGTGAGTCAGCTCGACGACTACGGCGGCAGGAACGACTCCCACCGCCTCCGGATCTCCGAAGCGGGCACACAGGAGCACCAGGAGCGGCCGGAACCGTTTGCCGCCAGCATCGACGAGGTGTCGAGACGCCTCGGTGACGAACGGGTAATCGCTGCGCACCGAGTCGCGCAGGGACTTCTCGACCTGCTCCATGTCACGCCGCAGGTCCTCAGCGAGCGCGCCATCGATGCCCAGCCCGGCCAGGCTCGCGTGGTTCACCGTGGAGGTCCCTTCAGAGTTCAGTCGATGGTGTTGTCGACGGTACTACCGAAGGAACACATCGGCGCGCTCGACGAGGTCGAGCACAGGCTGGGGAAGCACTCCAAGGGCCACCGTGACAGCCGCAGCAACGGAGATCGCCAGCGTGGTGAAGGCTGAGGGGACCGCCACTGTCGGTGCGTCCTCCCCGGGTTCAGTGAAGTACATCAGCACGATCACGCGGATATAGAAGAACGCAGCGATGATGCTCGCCACCACACCCACGATCACCAGCGGGGTCGCATCCCCGATGATCGCAGCTTCGAAGACAGTGAACTTCCCGATGAATCCGCTGGTCAGCGGGATGCCTGCGAAGGACAGCATGAACAGGGACAGGATTGCGGCGAGCAACGGTGAGCGACGTCCGAGACCAGCCCACTTCGACAGGTGCGTCGCCTCGCCGCCGCTTTGCTCCCTAACCAGGCTGATCACGCCGAACGCACCGAGCGTGGCGAATCCGTAGGCGGCGAGATAGAACATCACCGCTGCCACCCCCTCGGGGTTCGTGGCAATCACACCGACGAGGATGAAACCGGCCTGCGCGATCGAGCTGTAAGCCAGCATGCGCTTGATGTCGGTCTGGGTGAGAGCCACGATCGATCCGAGCAGCATGGTGGCGATGGCCACCACCCACAGCGCCGGCGCCCAGTCCCATCGCGTACCCCCGAAGGCGACGTAGAGGAACCGTAGAAGTGCGCCGAATGCAGCGACCTTCACCGCGGCAGCCATGAACCCAGTGATGGGGCTCGGCGATCCCTGGTACACATCGGGAACCCATTGGTGGAAGGGAACTGCCCCGATCTTGAACAGCAGGCCGACCACGACGAGCGCGAAGCCGGCGATCACCAAGCCCGACTCCCCCGGCTTCGCGGCCAGCGCCTCTGCAATACCGGGGAGGGTGATGCTCGCGGAATAGCCATACAGCAACGCCGCACCGAAGATGAAGAAGGCCGATGAGAAGGCCCCGAGCACGAAGTACTTAAGTGCGGCTTCCTGAGACAGCAGCCGCCGACGCCGTGACATACCCACCATCAGGTACAGCGGAAGGGACATGATCTCCAGTGCGATGAACATGATCAGCAGGTCATTGGCCGCGGTGAAGATCATCATCCCCAAAACGGCGAACAGCATGAGGGGCCAGACCTCTGTCTGGGCGAACCCTCGACGCGTGAGTTCACGTTCCTCGTCCGAACCCGGCAGTGAACTGACCCGCGGCGCGAACGCATCTCCGGCGGGATCGACGCTGCGTTCAGCGATGAGCATCGCCGCGACGATCGATACGACAAGGATGAGTCCTTGCAGGAAGATGCTCGGTCCGTCGATCGCCAGCCCGCCGGTGATCACCCGTATCCCCGCATTCGAGACAAGAATGATCAGCGAGGCCACCAGCGCAGCGAAGACGATGGTCAACTGCAAGCCCCGTCGCGCTCGACGCGGGATGAAAGCTTCGACGATCACCCCAACAACCGCCGCGACGCCCACGATGATCATCGGCAGCAGCGCGAGATAGTCGATGCTGGGAGCGGTCAGCACATCGGTCACGGCTGCCTCCCCTCGCCCATGTCGATTGCCGGCGGCGGGTCGCTCACCCCGACGATCTCCAAGGTCCGCTCAACAGCGGGATTGATCACCTCAAGTGCCGGGCCGGGCACGATCCCCAACACGAGGGTCAACAACACGATGGGCGCCAGCGCGGTGATCTCACGGCCGCGGGCATCGGGCATATCGACCATCGCGGCAGGCGCCGGACCGGTGGCCGTGCGCTGATAGAACCGCAGGACGTAGGCGGCCGTGAACACGATGCCGAGTGTCGCGATGACGCCGATCCAGATGTACTGGGAGAACACACCCAGGAGCACGAGGAATTCACCGACGAAGCTCGCCAAACCCGGAAGGGCGAGGGACGACATCGCAGCGAAGAGTAGGAAACCGCCGAGCACGGGAGCCACCTTCGCCACTCCGCCGTAGTCGCTGATGAGACTTGAGCCACCACGTCTCATCATCAAGAAGCCGCCGGTGAGGAACAGTGCGGCCGTCGACAGTCCGTGCGCCAGCATGTAGAACACCGAGCCCGAGCCGCCCTGCGTGGTGAACACGAAGATTCCCAGGGCGATGAACCCGAAGTGCGACATGGACGAGTACGCAAACAGGCGCTTCATATCGTTTTGACCCAGCGCCACGAGTGCGCCGTAGAGGATTCCGATCACGGCCATGCCGATCACGACGGGCGCATAGAACTGCGAGGCTTCGGGGAAGATCGGCAGCAGGTAGCGGATCATCCCGAAAGTCCCGACCTTGTCCAAGACGCCGATCAGGAGCACCGCGGTCGCCGGCGTCGACTCCTTGGCCGCATCGGGCAGCCAGGTGTGGAACGGCCACAGCGGGGCCTTGATCGCGAAGGCGAAGAAGAATCCGAGGAAGAGCATTCGCTGGGTTGTCGAGTCCATCTCCAATCCCACAAGGGACAGGAAGTCGAACGTGCCTTCCCCGAGAAGGCGCGCGGACACGACGTAGACCCCGATCAAGGACGCGAGCATGAACAGCCCGCCCACCAGTGAATAGATGAGGAACTTCACCGCAGCGTAGGAGCGTTGCGCGCCGCCATAGCGGCCGATGAGGAAATAGATCGGGACGAGCATCGCTTCGAAGAACACGTAGAACAAGAACAGATCGGTTGCCGCGAAGACCCCGACCATGAGGGTCTCCAAGACGAGCAGCAGGGCGAAATAACCTTTGACGCTGCCGTTGCCCGCTGAGGTCTCGACATCGTTCCATCCAGCAAGAATGACCACCGGCACCAGCGTCGTCGCCAAAGCAACGAGCACCAGGCCGATGCCATCGACGCCCACGGAATAACTGATGCCGAGCGCAGGAATCCATGGGGTGCTCTCAACAAACTGGAACGGTTCGGTTGAGTTAGCGTTGAATTGCAGCGCCATCGCGATGGTCAGGCCAAGTGTGACCAGGGAGACCAGGAGTGCGACCTGCTTGGCGAGTGTCGTCCGTGTGCTGGGCAGCAGCATCACGATGATGCTGCCCAGCAGGGGAACGACGCCGATGGTCGTCAACCACGGGAAAGAGTTCATGACAGACCCACCAGGGCCAGGACACCGAACACCACGATGACTCCGATGACCATCACCAGCGCATAGCTGCGGGTGAAGCCATTCTGCAGTCGACGTAGTCGACCCGATGCGCCCCCGACGAATGCCGCCGATGCATTGACGGCACCGTCGACGATCCTGTTGTCGAACCACACCAGGAACCGCGCGGCGTACCAGGTTGGTCGCACGGCGACGATGTCGTTGGTGGCGTCATCATAGAGATTATTTCGAGCGGCGGTGGTGAGCACAGAGACCTTCTGCGGTGGCTGGATGGGAACCGATCTGCCGTACATCAAGACAGCTATCGCGACGCCGATGAGCACGGTGGCGAGAGTGATCAACTCCAGCAGCGTCGTCGAGATGGCGATCGGTCTTGACTCGTACCCGGTAACCGGAGCAAGCCACTCGACGATGTCACCCCAGTAATACAGCGACGCCCCAAGACCGAGGGAACCGATAGCCAAAACGATGAGCGGGATCGTCATGACGGCTGGCGATTCGTGCGGATGAGCATCATCGTCCCAGCGAGCCTTGCCGAGGAACGTCATCGTGAACATACGGGTCATGTAGAAACCGGTGATTCCAGCAGCGATCACTGCTGCGATGCCCGCAATGAGGTTTACCTCGAAGGCCGCAAGGATGATCTTGTCTTTGGAGTAGAAGCCGGAGAAGGGCGGAATCCCGATGATCGCGAGGTAGCCGAACATGAAGGCACCGAAGGTGATCATCATGACGGCTCTCAGGGCACCGAATCGGCGCATGTCGACACCGTTGTTCATGCCGTGCATGACCGATCCGGCGCTCAAGAAGAGATTGGCTTTGAAGACACCGTGGGTGAGCAGGTGGAAGATCGCGAAGACGTAACCGACCGGCCCAAGCCCCGCTGCAAGGACCATGTAGCCGATCTGGCTCATCGTCGATCCGGCCAGCGCCTTCTTGATGTCGTCCTTCGCCGAGCCGATAATCGCACCGATGATCATGGTGATGACACCGATGACCACCACCGCGGTCGCGGCAAAGACCGTCCGGTCGTAGATCGCATTGCTGCGCACGATCAGGTAGACACCGGCGGTGACCATCGTGGCCGCGTGGATGAGAGCCGATACCGGAGTCGGACCTTCCATCGCATCGAGCAGCCATGCTTGCAGGGGGAACTGAGCGGATTTACCCGCCGCGGCGAGGAGCAGAAGCAAGCCGATCCAGGTCAGGGTCGAATCGCTGGCCTCCCCGGCTGAGGAGAACACCGACTCGAAAGTCACCGACCCGAACGTGACGAACATCAGCATGATCGCCAGGCTCAGGCCGACATCGCCCACACGGTTGATCACGAAGGCTTTCTTCGCTGCCGCCGACGCACTCGGCTTGTACTGCCAGAAGCCGATCAGCAGGAACGAGGCTAGACCGACACCCTCCCAACCGACATAGAGCAGCAGGTAGTTGTCCGCCAGGACCAGCAGGAGCATTGCCGCTACGAACAGGTTCAAGAAGCCGAAGAACCGGCGTCGATCGGGGTCGTGAGCCATGTAGCCGATCGAATAGATGTGGATGAGCGAGCCCACGATCGTGATCAGGAGAACAAACACCATCGATAGCTGGTCGAGTTGGAAAGCGACGTCGACTTGGAACTGCCCTGCGAAGACCCACGAGTACAGCGTCTGCTCGAAGGCTCGCGCATCAGCGGGACGGCCCATCATCTCGATCAGCATCGCGATGGCCAGGATCGCCGCGATGACCACGGTGGCCACCCCGATGAAGTGCCCGAACCTGTTCGTCCACCTTCCGGTGGTCAGCAGCACGATCGCTCCGACCAGCGGCAGGGCGATGAGCAGCCAGATCCAGGCGAAGATACCCGTCGCCGCGGTCAACGGCTCCAGTACCGGAGCGACGTCAGCCGCAATGACAGCGCCGTTCCCGATCACGGCGCCTCCTCGTTCGTCACGTCGTATTCCTCATGTTGGGGGCCGCAGGAGCGACCATCGGATCAGTACTTCAGCAGGTTCGGTTCGTCGATGGAGGCCGAGCGGCGCGACCGGAACACGGTCACGATGATCGCCAGACCCACCACCACTTCGGCAGCGGCCACAACCATGACGAAGAACGCCACCACCTGACCGTCGAGGTTCCCGTTCATTCGTGCGAAGGCCACGAAAGCCAGATTGGCCGCGTTGAGCATGAGTTCCACCGACATGAAAACCACGATGGCGTTACGTCGGACCATGACTCCGATAGCGCCGATGGTGAACAGCACACCGGCGAGGACGATGTAATTCTCCGGATTCATCGCCCCTCCCCCGGTGACGAACCTGGGTCATCGGCGACAGGGTGCTCGACCGGCCCGTCGGCGGCACCGCCCGCGGCCAACTCGGCGGTCTCGGTGATGGCAGCGGTATCCACCGGACGCAGGTCACCACGCACGCGAAGAGGTTCCGGTACCGACTGCTCGGCGATGCTCCCGTCGGGCAGCAGGGCGGGGGTGTCGACGGAGTTGTGGCGGGCGTAGACGCCCGGAGGGGCCTGATTGCCCGGGTGCAACCCGGTCCGAACGCGTTGGATCGCGAGGTCGCGCTGGGTGAGTTTGGGCTGCCATTTCTCGCGATGAGCCAGCACCAGTGCGCCGACCGCAGCCACGATCAGCAACGCCGCGACGATCTCGAACGCCACGAGATAATCGGAGAACAGCAGGCGAGCGAGGCCTTCGACATTGCCGCCATATTGGGAGTTGGCACTGTCGAGCCCGGTCATCCCGACACCGGCAAGGGCATTGGCGATTCCTGCTGTCAACAGCATGCCGAAGCCCAGGCCCAGCACGATAGCCGCCCAGCGCTGCCCGCGGATGGTCTCCACGAGCGAATCGGATGCATCGACGCCCACGACCATCAGCACGAACAAGAACAGCATCATCACCGCGCCGGTGTAGACGATGATCTGCACCATTCCCAGGAACGGTGCGGCATTGGCGATGTAGAGCACCGCGAGGCTGATCATCGTCAAGGCCAACCAGAGGGCGCTGTGCACCGCTCGTCGGGACAGGATCAAGCCCAGGGCGCCCACGACCGAGAGCACGGCGCAGACCCAGAACACGACGGCCTCGCCCGTGCCGATCTGCTCGATCACGATGACGCCTCCTGAGAGCCTTCCCGATCTGCCTCTGCCGACCGCTCCTGTTCGGCAACGGCTCCGGTGACCTTATCGGCGTAGTAGTCCTTTTCGGTCGTGCCCGGCACCATGTCGTGCGGTGGCGCGAGCATGCCGGGCAACAACGGGGCGAGGAGCTCGTCTTTGGTGTAGATCAGATCCGCACGATTGTCGTCAGCGAGCTCGAATTCATTCGTCATGGTCAACGCTCGGGTCGGACAGGCCTCGATGCATAGACCACAGAAGATGCACCGCAGGTAGTTGATCTGATACACCCGGCCATATCGCTCACCGGGTGAGTATCGGCCTTCCTCGGTGTTATCGGCGCCTTCGACGAAAATCGCATCGGCCGGGCAGGCCCAGGCGCACAATTCGCACCCGATGCACTTCTCCAGACCGTCGGCCCAGCGATTGAGTTGATGGCGGCCATGGAATCGCGGCTTCGGCGGGAATCGATCAGCCTGTTCGGGATACTCCTCGGTGACAACCCGCTTGAACATCGTCTTGAAGGTGACTCCGAACCCGCGGACTGCGGATGGCAACTCAGGCATCGTCGGACTCCTCTTGGCTCCCAGTCCCCGATTGCGTCCCCAGAATCGGCGCCGACGCCGCACCTACCCCCGCACGCTGCGCTGATCGCGTTGTATACGTGAACTGCTGACCGGGAAGTGGGGGCACCGGATAGCCACCGGTCATCGCGTCGAACGGCGCTGCGGCTTCCCGGGCGGCGGCACGTTCAGCCTCGCGCTCCCGCTTGGATGCCCGCAAGGCCAGCACCCATGATGCGATGACGACCACGACCAGCAGACCGGCGCCCCACATCAGGATGTCTTCCGTGGCGACGGAGAACTCATTGCGAACCACACGTGCGGTGGCAACAACGACGATCCACACCAGCGAAACCGGGATCAGAACTTTCCAGCCGAAGCGCATGAACTGGTCGTAGCGCAAGCGTGGCAAGGTCCCGCGCAACCAGATGAACACGAAGATGAACAACTGGACCTTGACCAGGAACCACAGCATCGGCCACCATCCGGTGTTCGCGCCCTCCCAGATGCTGATCGGCCACGGTGCCCGCCATCCCCCGAGGAAGAGGGTCGTCGCGAGGGCCGACACGGTCACCATGTTGATGTACTCGGCGAGGAAGAACAGGGCGAACTTCAACGAGGAGTACTCGGTGTGGAAACCGCCGACGAGCTCACCCTCGGCTTCGGGGAGATCGAAGGGGGCGCGGTTGGTCTCGCCGACCATGGAGGTGACGTAGATGAGGAACGAGGGCAGCAGGATGACCGCATACCAGATCGGCTCCTGCGCGGCGACGATCCCCGAGGTTGACATCGTTCCCGCGTAGAGGAACACCGCGACGAAGGACATGGACATCGCCAGTTCGTAGGAGATCATCTGGGCCGACGACCGCAACCCACCCAGCAGCGGATACGTGGACCCTGATGACCAACCGGCGAGGACGATTCCGTAGATACCGATCGAGGCGATGGCGAGCACATAGAGAACCGAGACGGGGAAGTCGGTCAACTGCAGCGGGGTCTCGACCCCGAACATGCTGACCGTCGGACCGAAGGGGATCACCGCGAATGCAATGAAAGCCATCGTCGCCGAGATCACCGGAGCCAACCAGTACACCGCCCGGTGCGCGGTGCGCGGGATGATTTCCTCCTTCAACGCCAACTTGATGCCATCCATGAGCGACTGCAGCAGCCCGAAGGGGCCGACGCGGTTGGGCCCGACACGGTTCTGCATTCGGGCGACGACCCGTCGTTCCCACCAGATGGTGAACAACGTCAGCAGCACCAGCAGGACGAAGATCCCGACCGCCTTGATGACCACGATCCACCAGGGGTCCTGCCCGAACAACCCATAGGTCTCAGTCATGCCGATGCCTCCATCGATGTGGCGGCGCGCTCCACGCGCACGATGTCCCCGGGTCGCGCACCGAGGTCGAGCAGGATCGAGCACCCCGGAGAATGCATCGGCAGCCACACGGTGTCGTGAGCGACCTCATCGAGTTCGAGGGGCACCTCGACCCAGCCCCGCGGGCCTTCGACGCGGATGTAGTCGGCATCCGATACGCCCTGGGCTGCGGCCGTGGCAGCGCTCATCACGGCTGCGGTCGGGCGGGCTGTAGCC
>JAGYOB010000158.1 GCA_018399515.1 Candidatus Nanopelagicales bacterium | reverse complement strand
GAGACGGGCAAGCCTCCTAAGCCTGTTGGGGCGTGGTGGATGCGCTTCTACTACTCGCCACGATCGAATAGAATAGAGACACAATTTATACCAACAGAAAAGTAAAAAAAGCCTTGCCTCCGCGCGCTTCGGTGCGGCGAGTAATCGGCGAAGGGTGCGAATTCCCCCCATCCGCTCGGGCCACGGATCAGCAGGCCTTCGCGGACGGCAAGACCCCGGAACCCTCGCGTGAGCGGCAGGGCGAACGGCACCGCATCATGCATCAGGTCGGCAAGCTCGGGCATGGTCGATGTCACGGTCAATGGCACCCGTTCACTCAGCCGCCCGAGATCGAGGTCACGATCACGGCCTGCGCGGAAACTGTTCGAAGTCAGGGGTGCGACGCTGCGCATAGGCGTTGCGGCCTTCCTGCGCCTCCTCTGACATATAGAACAGGAGTGTCGCATCGCCCGCGAGCTGCTGGATCCCAGCGAGCCCATCATCGGCTGCATTGTGGGAGGCCTTGAGCATGCGCAGTGCCAGCGGCGACAAGCTCAGCATCCGTTTGGCCCAGCGCACCGTCTCTTTCTCCAGATCGGGCAGCGGAACAGCGGCGTTCGCCAGCCCCCAGTCGAACGCCTGCTCGGCGCCGTATTGCTCGCACATCATCCATACCTCGCGCGATCGCTTCTGGCCGATCGTGCGCGCGAGCAGCCCTGAGCCATAGCCGCCATCGAACGAGCCCACCTTGGGGCCGGTCTGTCCGAATCGAGCGTTGTGCCCGGCGATCGTCAGATCGCACACGACGTGCAGGACATGACCGCCCCCGATCGCGTATCCCGCGACCATCGCGATCACCGGTTTGGGAGTCCGTCGGATCTGGATCTGCAAGTCGAGCACGTTCAACCGACCGATGCCTTTGCGCGCCACATCGTCATCGCCGATGTAGCCGTCATCCCCCCGGATCATCTGGTCTCCTCCGGAGCAGAACGCCCAATCCCCCTGACCGGTGAGGATGATGACGCCGATCCCGTCATCGTCGCGAGCACGGTTCATGGCATCGGCGAGTTCGAACAGCGTCTGGGGGCGGAAGGCATTGCGCTTGTGGGGTCGATTGATGGTCAGCTTCGCGATTCCGGCGTCAGCCCCCGTGGATACCTCGTATCGGATATCGGTGTAGTCGCCTTCGCTGCGCCAATCGCAGCCCGGCTCGATGCTGGAGTACGCGGGATCGGTGAAAGCGGGGCTGCTCTCCTCGACCACGGCGGGCAGGGGGTAGCGGGTGCGTGAATCGAAGGGCTGACCGGTGGTCGGCGATTCGTTCGTCATGGGATCTGCGGGGACCTCTCGACTTCGGATGCACCGCGGGGCGCGGTGCCTGCGGTCCAACCTAGTCAGCCCTACGCTCATCGGCATGCCCGCACCTGCAACGCCGGCCGAAGAAGAGGGGGCTGGCGACCACCTCACCATCGTCGGGGCACCACCGGGCCCACCCGGTGCCAGCATCGCCCGGGGGTTGATCGAACAGGCGCTGACCTCCGCCCGTGCGCCCTTCGCTTTCGTTCCCGATCCAGGGCCAGCCATCGCGATCGTGCAGCCACACCTACCTCTTGAGGACCCGCGCACGGCGGTTGTTCTCCTCACCAGCGGCTCCACAGGTGACCCCAAGGCAGTGTGCTGGTCCCGGGAGAACCTTCTGGCGATGTCGGCGATGTGGCGTGATCGATATCCGGAACTCACCGACGCACCCCGTGTGGCGGCACTGCCGGTGACTACCGCCGGAGGCCTCGGGGTGATCATTCGCGCGGTGATCGACGACGCGCCGATCGTGACCGTGGAATCCATCGGTGGTGCGGGCCGGTTCACCTCCGAGGTGTTCGCCAACGCCATTCGACCCGTTGCCGGGGATGGTCCCGTGGTCTCACTGGTGCCGACCCAGGTTGCGCTGCTGCTGCGCGACGAGGTCGGTCGAGCAGCGTTGCGTGCCATGCGACGGGTGTTCCTCGGTGGGTCAGCCGCCCCTGCCCGCCTTCTCACGCAGGCCCGCGACCTCGGCATCGACATCACAACCACCTACGGCATGACCGAGACATGCGGTGGATGCGTGCACGACGGCGAGCCTCTCGAGGGAGTGTCGGTTCGCGTCGACGATGGCGGTCGCATCCACCTCGCCGGTGCGATGTGCGCACTCGGCTATCGACTGCGACCGGATGACACCGCCACGTCCTTCACCGGCAACACTTTCGCCACCGGTGACATCGGCGCCTGGGATGGTCACCGTCTCAGTGTTCTGGGACGCATCGACGACATCGTGCAGATCCGCGGGATCAACGTAGCGATCGGTGCGGTGGAACGAGCAATCGTCGATTCGGGGTTGGTGCGCGAAGCGGTGGTCATCCCCGTGAGCGACGAGGTCGACGGTACGCATCTGCACGCCCTGGTCATTCCCGACCACACATCGGCCCACGACAGCCCCGAGAGTCGGGAGCAGGCAATCGAGCAGGTCGTCCGCGAGCGACTGGGTGGGATCGCTGTTCCCCGCACCGTGAGGTCGGTCTCGGTCCTGCCCTATCTGCCAGGTGGCAAGATCGACCGTCGGATAGCACGCGCATTGCTCACCACCGATGAACTCCCGCCCACCGAACGGGCGATCGATGCCCGCTTGCCCGACGAAGGGAACTGATCGACCCATGGCCACCATCCGGGAGTGGATCGCAGGCGCCCGTCCACGGACCCTCACCGCGGCGATCGCACCGGTCGCCGCAGGTACCGGCGTGGCAGCATCCGCGCAGTCGGTCGACCTTCCCCGAGCGGGGCTCGCGCTCACCGTCGCCATCGCCCTACAGGTGGGGGCCAACTATGCCAATGACTACAGCGACGGAATCCGCGGAACGGACACCGCCCGGGTGGGCCCGGTGCGGCTCGTCGGCCAGGGAATCGCTCCCGCGGCCCAGGTGCGCACGGCAGCATTCGCATCGTTCGGCGCCGGCGCGGTCGCCGGACTGGTGCTCGTCGCACTCACCGCGCAGTGGTGGTTGCTCCTAGTCGGTGCCGCATCCATCGCTGCCGGCTGGTGGTACACCGGCGGTCAGCGACCCTATGGATATCGCGGCCTCGGTGAGGTATTCGTCTTCGTCTTCTTCGGGATCGTGCCCGTGATGGGAACCGCGTACGTGCAGATGTTGACCTGGTCGAGCACCGCGTTCATCGCTTCGCTGGGTGTTGGTTCGATCGCGTGCGCGATCTTGGTCGCCAATAACCTGCGCGACATTCCCACCGACACCGAGCACGGCAAGCTGACATTGGCAGTGCGGCTGGGAGCCGCCCGCACCCGCCTGCTGTTCATCGGATTGCTCGCGGTGCCCTACGTGGTCGTGGTCGCCTTGGCCACCGGCTGGGGGCCGCAGATCACGGGTGCATGGTGGACCCTGCTGTCGTTACCCCTGGCTGTGCGTGCCGGGTTCGTTGTCATCGATGGGGTCACCGGTCGCGACCTCATCCCCGTGCTGTCGCTCACCGGTGTGCTCTCCGGCGTCTACGGAGTGCTCCTGGGCATCGGCTTGGCCCTGCCGACCGGTTGACAGGACTTCGGGTTGACCCGGTACTGGCCGGGGTGCTGACGCCGTCTCACCGGAGGGCGCTCCGCCGGCGGTGGCGTCGTGGGCTTGTGAACGTTCCACGAAAGCGTCCTCGAGCATCTCGTTGCGCTTGATCCGATCGTCGATACGTCGAAATACCCGCCACACCGCCACACTCGCGCTATCGCGGGATCGGTCGAGCACGAAGAAGCCGATCACACCCGACACGGCCAGCGCCACGGCAATCGCCAGCAGCCCGCGCCAGGGGGTGACCAACTGCACGACCAGCCACACCGCAGCGAGCAGGGCGAGCCTCAGTCCGGTGTAGACCGCCAAGCCGCGCATCCCTCCACGGTAGGCGAACAGATGTCGATCCACCGGGTCGGGGTTAGGCTAGGTGCACCCTCGGTCAAGGGGGTGCGACGCAGGATCCCCATCCGGTCGCGATCTAGTGATCGGACCGGCCGTCCGGCTGGTCGATCAGCCAGTGCAGCACGACACGGATTGCGGAAGCGAGGTGCCCACCCCATGTTGAGAGTCGGTGGCGTGCTGCTCGCCCTCGCGCTGTACATCTGGTTCATCGTCGACGTTCTGCGGACTCCGCGGGTCGACGTGCGAACACTGCCGAAATTCGTCTGGCTGATCCTGGTTGTCCTCATCCCACTGCTGGGCGGGGTGCTGTGGTTTGTGGCGGGCCGCCCCCGGCCACAACGCCCACGATTCGGCAGGCGTCGCCCCCGGGGGCCGGTCGCACCCGATGACGACCCGAATTTCCTGCGCAAGATCGACCAGGAAACCTGGAGTGAGCGCATGCGCCGCCGTCGCGGTGGCGGTGCCGATCCCGCCGCATCCTGATTCCGATCGCTCACAACTTCGGCACTCACAACTTCGGCACTCACAACCTCGGCACTGCCAGCCCCGGCGCTCTATACCCCGGCGTAGGAATGCAGGCTGTTGACGAACAGGTTGACGCCGAAGTAGTTGATCAAGAACGACACCCAGCCCAAGATCGCGATGTACGCCGCACGCCGACCGCGCCATCCGGCGGTGGCACGGGCATGCAGATAGCCGGCGTAGATCACCCAGGTGATGAACGCCCAGGTCTCCTTCGGGTCCCAGCCCCAGTACCGACCCCACGCGTTCTCCGCCCAGATCGCACCGGCGATCACCGCAAAGGTCCACAGCGGGAAGGCGAACGCGAGGATGCGATACGCCATCGTGTCCAGCTTGATCGCTTGCGGAAGCCGAGCCACAGCGCCGCGGACCCGACCCTTGCGTTCGGCGCGCTCTCGCCATAGATACAACCCGGTCAAGCCTGCGGCGATGGTGAACGCCCCGCCGGAGACGACCGCGGCACTCACATGGATCACCAGCCACCACGAGGTGAGCGCGGGCACGAGTTGGGCCGCCTCGGTGTACAGCACCGTGACAGCTAGGCCGACGGTCAGCAGGGTGGCCGCGGTAGCGAAGACCCCGAGCCACCGCAGGTCGCGGCGCAGCGAGAGGAACAGATAGACACCGAGGATCGCCACCGCCGAGGACAGCGAGTACTCATACATGTTGCCCCACGGAACCCGACCGGCCCACACGCCGCGCAGCACTGCACCGAGGAGCAGCAGACCGAAGCCCAACCACGCCAGGGAGAGGCCGATGTTGCCGGCACGTCGCCCACGCTCATCGATGGGCGCATCAAGCGCCGCGTAAAGATCACCGCCACCCTGGGTGGGCCCACCCGAGGAAGGATCGGCTGCAGCGGCACCGACGGTGACGGGAGTCTTTCGAGCACCGGTGTCGACGCGATTCCCCCGGGCTGAGAACGTCGCGGCGAACGCGACCATCGACAGGGTCAGCACAACCATCGATGCGTAAACCGCCGCATTGCTCCAACCGGCCAGATCCGCAGCACTCACGATCGTCCTCCTGTTTGGTTCGGCCCGTTCATCATTCCCGACTGCTCCGCGGATTCGCTCCCCGGCTTCGCACTCGGCTTCGCACTCGGCATCGCACTCGGCATCGCCGACGAGGATCCAGGGTCGTCCACCGACTCAGATCTGCGGGAACCGGCTGCCATCGCGACCTGGTCCACATCATCGGCAACGTCGGCCTCATCGGTGCGGGAGAGGCCCGCGACCTCGATCGCCACTCCGTCGGGAGTATCTCCTGCACGTACCCACACTCGACGGCGTTTGACATACAGCGACATCATCAACCCGATCAGGGCCAGTCCGGCTGCGATCAAAGCCGGCTCCTTGCCGGGGTCGTGCGCGACCTGAAACGACGCCCACCGCTGCCACCCGACGAACGACATCGAACCGATCCCATCGGGCAGGTCCCAGGTCTGGCCCGGGCGCAGCGCCTCGAGCCCCACCTGGCTCATCGCATCGGTGACGAGGCGGTAGACACTCTGGGGCACACCGTCGTCGAGACCCAGGTCGCCCACCCAGGCCGAGGCGAAGATCGCCGGATCGTCGGCGTCAGGGAACGACGAGAAGGGTCCGCGGACGTCATCGACGGCCGCTGTCGGCAAGAACAGCATCTGGAATCCCAACTGCGGGAGCGCATCAGGGACCTTCACGACTCCGACCGATGTCTGGGCGCCGTCCTGGGGCAGCACAACCACGGCGTCATCGAAGACCAGTCGGCCTTCGGCATCACGAACCTCGATCCGAGGGGCGTAGCCGTGCCCGACGAGGAAGACCTTCGCGCCGTCGAAAGCGATCGGCTCGTTTACGCGGATCACCTCGGTCACCTCGGGTGCACCGGGTTCGGCCCGGGCGGTGACCTCGGCTTCGAACAGTCTCGGCGAACCGCGCTCGGCCTCGCCCCGCTCGAACTCCACCCGGAACTCCTCGAGGGTGAAGGAGAACGGCGGCAAGCCG
>JAGYOB010000157.1 GCA_018399515.1 Candidatus Nanopelagicales bacterium | reverse complement strand
GCAGCATGCTCGGCCGGCTTCCACACGATCGTGTTGCCGGTCACCAGAGCTGGCACCAGATACCACGACGGCACTGCGGCCGGGAAGTTCGCGGCGGTCACGATCGCAGCGGTACCGACCGGCATGCGGAAGGTGAGCAGTTGCTTATCGGGCATCTCACTGGGAACAGTCTGGCCATACAGCCGGCGGCCCTCGCCGAGGAAGAAGTCGCAGGTATCGATGACCTCCTGCACTTCGCCGAGCGCCTCGGCATAAACCTTGCCGATCTCGCGGGTGACCAGTTGCGAGAGCGCTTCCTTATTCGCCTCCACTAACCGACCGACCTGGGCGATAACGCGCCCGCGGGCCGGAGCCGGAATCGAGGCCCAGTCAGGCTGGGCGGCCTTGGCGGCGCGACACGCCTCCACCACATCGGCCGAGGTCGCCAGCGGCACCTCGGTGATGATCTCGTCGATATTCGCCGGGTTACGGGACAGGAAGGTCGTCATGCCCGCATCCTCCCACTTCGCTTCGCGCATCGACCGGGTGGTGGGATATCCCCGTGAGTGATGAAGTAACGCTGGGTTCGGCGCTCCTCGATGCGATCGCCGAGGCCGGGATCGAGGTCGTCTTCGGCCTGCCCGGCGTCCACAACCTGCCGATGTGGTCCGCGCGCCGCGAAGACCACCCCCGCATCATCGGAGTCCGCCATGAGCAGGCCGCCGCTTATGCCGCTGACGGCTACGCCCGAGCGACCGGGCGCCTGGGAGTGGCGATCACGACCACCGGCCCGGGTGCGGCCAACGCCCTGGCTGCCTTCGGGGAGGCGGCCACCTGCGGATCGCCCATCCTGGTGATTGCTAGCGATGTGTCGCAGACTCTGCGCTCCGCTGGCCCGGGCGACGCGGGCGCGCCGCGGGGCATCCTGCACGAAATGAACGATCAGGCGGCCATGTTCGCCACGTTCGCCGAGCATGATGTGGTCGCGACGACGGCACGATCGACCGACGAGGCGCTCGCTGCCCTGCACGATGCGCTCGCAGCAGTTGGGACGACACCGACCGCCCCGCGGTATCTGGGCATCCCGTCGGATCTGCTCTCTGCAGCGTGCACCCCACACTCGGGGGCGCTAACCAGCAGGCCGGTCATCGCGCCCGCGCCGGGGGCTGTCACGGCACTGACCGACCTCATCGACACCTCAGCACGCATTGTGTTGTGGGCCGGCGGGGGAGTCGTGCAATGCGGAGCCGAGGGCGAGTGCGCGCTGAGCCGACTCGCTGATCGGCTGGGTGCACCGGTGGTGACGACCTACGCCGGTCGCGGACTGCTCGCCGATTCGTCGAATATTGTGACCGCGCCCGTGCACGAACCTGAGGTGGCTGATCTCATTGCGACAGCTGACGCATTGATCCTCATCGGCTCCGACGCTGACGGGATGAACACCCGCAACTGGCGGATGCCGCTGCCGGATCGCGTTGCAGCGATCGGTCTCGGCGGCAGTCTGTCGCGCACCTTCGACTTCGAGGTGCTTATCGCCGCTGACCTCGTGACGACGATCGATGCGGTCCTTGATGCACTCGATTCGATGGGCGCGAAACCGCGGGCGCCGTGGGCTGATCCAGCGATATCCCATCAGGTGCGTCA
>JAGYOB010000156.1 GCA_018399515.1 Candidatus Nanopelagicales bacterium | reverse complement strand
TTCCCGATGCCGACGGTCGCAACCGGGACCCCCGCGGGCATCTGCACGATCGACAGCAGCGAGTCCATGCCGTCGAGGTGGGCCAGTGGCACCGGCACTCCGATCACCGGCAGGGTTGTCACGGACGCGATCATTCCCGGCAGATGAGCCGCTCCACCAGCACCGGCGATCACCACCTTCACTCCGCGAGCCGCCGCCGATTCGGCATAGGAGAGCATCTGTCGGGGCATCCGATGCGCGGACACCACATCGGCCTCGTACGCAACGTCGAAATCCACGCACGCCTGCGCGGCGGCCTCCATCACGGGCCAGTCCGAATCACTGCCCATGACGATGCTGACCAGGGGCTTCGAGAGCGCGGATCCATCGATCGCTGCTTCATTCATCGCTGCTTCATTCATCGCTGCTTCATTCATCGCGGCTTCATTCATCGATGACTCCCATCAGGTAGTCCGCGCCATGGTGAGCGCGATCGAGCACATCGTCCAGATCGTCTCCGACCACAGTGACATGCCCGAGCTTGCGGCGAGGTCGGACTGACTTTCCGTACAGATGCACGTGCAGCCCTGGATCACGGGCCATGACATGGCGGAATGCTTCGTGCAGAGGCGGGATCGGGTGGTCGGGACCGATGACGTTGACCATCACGGTGTGCGGCGCGATCGTACGAGGATCGCCCAACGGCCAGTCCAAGACCGCGCGCAGGTGGTTTTCGAATTGACTGGTCACCGCACCCTCGATCGACCAGTGACCGGAGTTGTGCGGACGCATGGCCAGTTCATTCACCACGATGCGACCGGAGACGACGAATAATTCCACCGCGAGCATGCCGACGACGTCGAGTTCCTGCGCGATACGCAGAGCGAGATCGGTCGCCTCGAGCGCGAGATCGGGATCGAGACCCGGTGCCGGAGCGACGACCTCGGCGCACATCCCCTCGACCTGAACAGTGCGAACAACCGGGTAGGCCACCGCCTGTCCGTGCGGAGATCGTGCGACCTGTGCGGAGATTTCCATCTCGAACGGGAGGTATTCCTCGACGAGCCACACCGCCGCGTCGACCAGGGGAGTCTGGCGCATGAGCGTCTCAACCTGCGTCTCATTCTCAACGACCCACACGCCGCGACCGTCGTAGCCGCCGCGGGAGATCTTCAGTACGAGCGGCCAGCCGTTGTCCTCAGCGAATGCCGAGACTTCGCCAGGATGGTCGACGCGCGCCCAAGCCGGCACCGGTGCACCCATCTGGCTCAATGTCTGACGCATATGCCACTTGTCCTGCGCGTGGCGCAGCGCATCCGGACCCGGTCGCACGAGCACGCCACGATCAAGCAGCTGTTCGAGCATCGGCGGCGGCACGTGCTCGTGATCGAAGGTGACGATGTCACTGTTCGCCGCCAACCGAGCTAGAGCCTGGGGGTCATCATGGTCACCGAGCACGACCCGCCGCACGACCTGGGCGGCTGATTCACCCTCGCTGGTTGCCAGAACCGCGAAGTCGATACCGAGGGCGGCCGCCGGAGCGGCCGACATGCGCGCCAATTGTCCCCCGCCGATCATCCCCACCCGCGGCAGATCTCGCCCCCGCGCAGCAGCATCGGCGGTCGAACCCGTTGGTGGGAGTCCAGGGGTGAGGGAGTTCACACTCACTGATGGTAGTGATGACCGGTCCGCACTCTGCATACACGGGGTTGGGCCAGGTATTCTCCAGCGGTGTCCCAAAATCGTCTCGAGCGTGTCGCGGCTTCATCAGCGTCCGAGGCGACCACTGCCTCGCGTCGCCTATCGGTGGGTCGGGTAACGCAGCGGCTGCGCGCTACCGGACAGACGGTCATGCGCGAGATAGCGAAGTTCGGGGTCGTGGGTCTCGTCGCCCTCGTCGTCGATGTGGGCCTGTTCAACCTCCTGCGTTACGCGGGCGGCGAGGGACCGTTCTACGACCGCCCTCTTACGGCCAAGGTCATCAGTGTCATCGCTGCCACCACCGTGGCTTACTTCGGCAACCGGTTCTGGACCTTCCGCTATCGCGGCCGTACGGGGATGGGCCGCGAATACGCCCTGTTCTTCGCCCTGAACGGCGTCGGCATGCTCATTGCTCTGGGTTGCCTGTGGTTCAGCCACTACGCACTCGGCCTGACCAGCCCCCTCGCCGACAACATCAGCGCCAACGTCGTGGGCCTGGCACTGGGCACGATATTCCGCTTCTGGTCCTACCGGCGCTGGGTTTTCCCGGCGATTCCCGTCACCGAATCCGGCGCCCGCGCCTGAGCGACGGCCACGCCTGACCGACGGGGGCGAACTGCGCGGGGACTATTGCCCCGCAGCCCGCGTCCAGGCCGATGCCTGGTCGACCTCGAAGGATCGGACCACGCCGATTCCCCGAAGCCGCCGCGGAGCGGTCTGTCGGATAGCAATGGCCGAATCGCTGGAGAGTGCGCGCGCTGTAGCGGCATCAACCCGGGTGGTTCCCGGGCGAGCCAGTGCCGTCAGTCGGCTCGCGAGGTTCACCGTCGACCCGAAGACGTCACCCATCCGGCGAAGGACCGGTCCGGTGGCGATTCCTATGCGCAGTTCCGGCAGGTCCGGATGGCCATCGGCGTGGGCATGCAGTGCGAAGGCAGCTTGCGCAGCCGCATCCGGATCATCAGCCGTGAGCAGGACCTCATCGCCCACTGTCTTGATCAGTGGCACGGCGAATTCGGTCGATACGCCAAAGCTGATCGCCTCGAAACCATCGATCATCCTGGCCAGGTCAGTGTCTTCCAACTGGCGAGCCAACCGGGTGAAGCCGACGAGGTCGGCGAAGATCACCGAAGCCTGCACATCGGGCGAACCTTCGGTCGGTGCCAACCGGCGTTCCATCACTGCTGCGATGTGCCGACGCCACACATGGACCAGGAGTTCCTGCATCGACGGCAAGAGCGCCTGCGCCCGCTCCAGGACGACTGCCAAGGCTTCCCGGTCCGCTAACTCATCGAGTCCGACCTCGCCGTTATCCACCAGCGCCCGCCCGAGGGCCTCCACCTGCCAGTCAGCTAATCGGGCCGTCGTCTGCCCAAGAGCACGTGCCACCGTGACAGCGACGGAGTCGTCCAGCAATCCCTCATCGATCAAACTCGCCACGGTTTGCAAAGCGGCCAGATCGGTATCGGTGAATATCGCAGCACCCTGAGAATCCGGAAACCCCATCGCCCGCCACATCGCCTTGGCTACTGGCTCGGGGACATCGGTGCGGGCTATCAGATCCTCACTCGTGTACCGAGGCCGAGCACCGAGGATGAGTCGGTCGATCGCTTCGATCGCGAGCGACTTCTCGTCAGATCCGGTCACGAGCCGTCTCCGGGCGGCACCGGATCTCCTCCCATCGCCCCGCTGTGACGGCGACGGCGTTCGTCATCCTCTTCGTGTAATCGATAGACCTCGCGCTGGATGTTTTCCACATGGGGCACGTCATCGATGACGAGATCCTCATCACCGGCGGACTCGATCTCGAGCCGGCCGTAATTCAACAGTCGACCGAAAAAACTGATCTCGAAAGACACGTTGTTGACCTTGGCCAGCGGCATGTCCCGACCGCGCTTGGCGACAAAACCGGCCCGGGTGATGATCCGTCGATTGGTAAACACGTACTGCGTCGTGATCCAGAAGAGGAACGGGCGTACCGCGAACACGATGACCAACGACACCGACACGATGACGATCACCCAGCGACCGATCGAACCCAACGACCCGGAGAACCACGAACCCCACATCAAAGCCAGCCAGGTCGCCCCGAAGACCACTCCGATGAGGATCACCGCGGGAATGATCAGCGCCCGCCAGTGGGGCTTCATCTCGGTGACGATGACTTCACCATCGCCAAGCAGACGTCGTGGGTATCCCATGGATAAATCGTCGCACGGCGGCGGTGCGCGTACGGTGGAGTTCGCTAAGTTCGATGTTCACTCCGGCACCTGCTCGGACGAACCAGCCGTGGACGGGTCGGGAACTCACTCGGCGAGGGTGACGTCACCTGCTGCCACCGCGATCCTCGCACCGGCTGCATCCTCGACGAGCAGCAAACCCGTGTCATCGACACCCACCGCCTGCCCACTCCACGATTGCGCCCCTGCCACAGCCGTCACCGAAACCCGTCGACCCACCGTGATGCATCGACGGCGGTAGTCAGTCAGGTCGTGTTCACCGCACAGCCATGCTGACGCGGCCTGCGCCACCGCACGCAGTACTTCCACCGCTGCATCCTCCCGGGACAGGCCGGCTCGATGCGCATCATCGACGATGTCCGCGAGCGCAATCGCCGCCGTGTCGGGGGGTGCGGCCAGCACGTTGAGGCCGACTCCGATCACGATGGCGCCGTCGGGCAGCCGTTCAGCAAGGACCCCGGCGAGCTTCGCGACTGCTGAGGCCCCCTCGCCCTCCCGTAACCACACGATGTCATTGGGCCACTTGACCTGCAGACGGGCTCCCGACCACCGGGACAATTCGCCGGCGATGGCCGCCCCGATCAACAACGGCAGCACACCGAGAGTGCCGGGCTCGGTGGCACCAGGACGTAACAGCACACTCGCCCACACACCCGTCCCCGGCGGGGACTGCCACGTGCGGCCATGGCGCCCGCGACCTGCTGTCTGCTCATCGGCCACGACGGCTGCGCCCTGAGGTGCGCCCTCGCCCGCGTGCTCACGCAATCGAGTCATCGTCGAGTCGACGGTGTCGAGGACGACGGGCGCCGGCCACGGCGCCCACGTGGGATCCTGGGCGAGCATCGCCACCCGCGCAGCAAGTCGACGGGTGTCGTCAGGCGCCGATTCCACCTGGCTACAGTACGCAGGGTGACGACGCCGGCTGATGCCCCGCATCCACCACGCACAACCGAAGAAAAGTCTGCCGATCTCCAGCATCGCCGCACGCACGCCCGTGATCGGCGTTCGGCTGCCGTGGACAAGCAGCACGCCAAGGGCAAGATGACTGCCTGGGAACGCATTCAGGCGCTCCTGGACCCCGATTCCTTCACCCAGATCGATGGCCTGGCCCGGCACCGATCGCACAACTTCGGGATGTATGACAACCGCCCCTACGGTGACGGGGTCATCACCGGGTACGGCACCATCGATGGTCGTCCGGTGTGTGTCTTCGCGCAGGATTTCACCGTGTTCGGCGGATCCCTCGGTGAGGTGTTCGGTGAGAAGATCGTGAAGATCATGGACCTCGCAATGAAGACCGGATGCCCCGTCATCGGCATCAACGACTCGGGCGGGGCGCGCATCCAAGAGGGCGTGGTGTCGCTCGGGCTGTATGGCGAGATCTTCTTCCGCAATGTCCTCGGCTCCGGGGTGATCCCGCAGATCTCGTTGATCATGGGCCCCTGCGCCGGTGGGGCTGTCTACTCACCCGCCATCACCGACTTCACCGTGATGGTCGATCAGACATCGCACATGTTCATCACCGGCCCCGACGTCATCAAGACCGTGACCGGCGAAGATGTGGCTTTCGAGGACCTAGGAGGTGCGCGCACCCACAACACGAAATCCGGTGTCGCGCACTACATGGCGACCGACGAGCAGGATGCGTTCGACTACGTCCGCGCGCTGCTGTCGTACCTGCCGAGCAATAACCTCGACGAGCCTCCCGCGGTTCCGGCCGCGGCGGATCTGGAGGTCAATGATGTCGATCGCGAACTCGACACGATCATTCCGGATTCACCCAATCAGCCCTATGACATGCACACCGTGATCGAGCATGTCCTCGATGACGGTGACTTCCTGGAGACCCAGCCGCTGTTCGCCCCGAACCTCGTCTGCGGGTTCGGGCGAATCGAAGGTCACCCGGTCGGCATCGTCGGCAACCAGCCGATGCAGTTCGCCGGCACCCTCGACATCGATGCGTCCGAGAAGGCCGCCCGGTTCGTGCGCACCTGCGATGCGTTCAACCTGCCTGTCGTGACGTTCGTCGATGTTCCCGGATTCCTGCCGGGCACGGATCAGGAATGGGACGGGATCATCCGACGCGGTGCGAAATTGATCTACGCCTACGCCGAGGCAACCGTTCCCCTGGTCACCGTGATCACCCGCAAGGCCTATGGCGGTGCCTACGACGTCATGGGCTCCAAGCACCTCGGCGCTGACATCAACCTGGCCTGGCCGACCGCGCAGATCGCGGTCATGGGTGCTCAGGGAGCGGTGAACATCCTGTACCGCAACGACATCGCCAATGCCGAGGACTCGCAGGCGCGTCGCGCCCAGCGCATCGAGGAATATGAAGCAACCCTCGCCAATCCTTACATCGCCGCCGAGCGCGGCTACATCGACCGGGTGATTCTGCCCAGCGAGACCCGAGAGCAGGTCACCCGCGCCCTGCGCGCCCTGCGCGGTAAGCGTGCGACCCGGCCACCGAAGAAGCACGGGAACATCCCCCTGTGATCGGCCACGCAGGGAGTGAATCGGCGCGCATTCTCATCCGGGGCGGTGCCACCCCGGCGGAGACCGCCGCGATCATCGCCGTCTTCGCCTCGATCGGCCCACCTGTTCGAGTCGATCAGCAACGGCGCATCTGGGGCGCGCCTTCGGCTGCGATGCGCATGACGACAGCACCGGGAACCGGGGCCTGGAGAAGATCCGCGCTCCCCTCCTAACGCTCAACCGCCACCAGAGACGGCCAGGGATGGCCGAGTTCACGTGCCAGTCGCCGGACCGCCGGCAGTGACACTCCGATCACATTGCCCGGATCCCCTTCGATGCCGGCGATGAACGGCGCCCCTCGACCATCGAGGGTGAAACCCCCGGCCACCTGCAGCGGCTCACCCGAGGCGATGTAGTCCTCGATTTCATCGTCGTCCGCATCACCCATGGTGACCGTGGTGGACACCAGTTCCTCCGCCAGTCGACCCGATTCGGTGTCGATCAGGCAGTGCCCCGTGTGCAGGACCCCGCTGCGACCACGCATCAACTCCCATCGTGCACGCGCCACCTGCGCGCTGCCCGGCTTGCCCATCGCCTCACCGTCAAGGTCGAAGACCGAGTCGCAGGCCAGCACCACAGCGCCGCGCACCTCAGGAAGCCCCGCGACGGCCTCGGCTTTGGCTCGAGCGAGCAGCATTGCAACATCAGCAGGGCTCGGGTCAACCCGGTTGGCGACCATCGCCTCCTCATCGACACCACTGACGATCACGCGTGGTGCCAGCCCCGCCTGTTCGAGGAGCCGAAGCCGGGATGGGGATGCCGAGGCGAGGATGAACACGCCCCCAGGGTGCCACGCCAACGGCACTCCCTAGACTTCGCCGCGTGCATAAGGTTCTCATCGCCAACCGGGGCGAGATCGCTGTCCGAATCGCCCGCGCATGCGCAGACGCCGGGCTGACCTCCGTGGCCGTCTACGCCGACCCCGATCGCGACGCTTTGCATGTCGAGGTCGCCGATGAGGCATATGCGCTCGGGGGAGCCACAGCGGCTGAGACATACCTCGATATTCCCAAGGTGATCGACGTGGCGCTACGAAGTGGGGCAGACGCAGTCCATCCCGGTTATGGATTCTTGTCTGAGAACGCCGATTTCGCCCAGGCGGTCATCGACGCCGGCCTCACCTGGATCGGGCCGCCGCCGCAGGCCATCCGCGATCTGGGCGACAAGGTCTCTGCACGCCACATCGCGGCGCGCGCCGGCGCCCCCCAGGTGCCGGGTACGGCCGACCCGGTGACCGGTGCCGACGAGGTCATCGCCTTCGCAGAAGCTCACGGACTTCCCGTCGCGATCAAGGCCGCCTTCGGCGGAGGCGGGCGCGGACTGAAAGTCGCACGCACGCTGGAGGAAATCCCCGAGCTGTACGAGTCGGCCGTGCGTGAAGCGGTCGCGGCTTTCGGTCGCGGGGAGTGCTTCGTCGAGCGCTACCTCGACCGACCACGCCATGTCGAGACGCAGATCCTCGCTGACACCCAGGGCAATGTCGTCGTGGTGTCGACCCGCGATTGCTCCCTGCAGCGGCGCCACCAGAAACTGGTCGAGGAGGCGCCGGCGCCGTTCTTGACCCCTGAGCAGATCGAGCAGCTCTATACTGCTTCCAAGGCTATTGCCCGAGAAGCCGGGTACGTCAACGCCGGAACCTGCGAATTCCTCGTCGGCGAAGACGGCACGATCAGTTTCCTCGAGGTCAACACCCGCCTGCAGGTGGAGCACCCGGTCAGCGAGGAGATCTCGGGGATCGACCTCGTCCGCGAGCAGTTCCGTATCGCAGACGGCGGTCTCGTCGATTATCCCGATCCGATACTGCGCGGACACAGCATCGAGTTCCGCATCAACGGCGAGGATCCCGGCCGAGGGTTCCTCCCGGCTCCCGGTGCGCTCACCCGCTGGGAACTGCCCAGCGGTCCGGGAGTGCGCGTGGACGCCGGATTCCGATCCGGTGATGTGATCGGCGGCAACTTCGATTCGCTCCTGGCCAAGATCATCATCACCGGCCGCGATCGCGCCGAGGCGCTGCAGCGAGCTCGCCGGGCGCTGCACGAATTCAGTGTCGACGGGATCGCAACTGCGACGACCTTCCACCGCGTCGTGGTCGACGATCGGGCGTTCGCACCGAATGATCCAGCCGAGCCTTTCACTGTCCACACACGCTGGATCGAAACCGAATTCGACAATACGATCCCCGCCTACGACGCGACCGCAGAAGGTGACGAGCCCGCCGAACGCACATCGATGGTCGTCGAGGTCGATGGCAAGCGGCTCCAGGTCAGCCTGCCCGCTGGGTTCGCTGCGGCGAGCACCCCGGCAACTGCCAATGGCACGAAACCCAAGCGCAGCCGCACGAAGAGCGGCGCTAGCGGCGGGTCGGGCAACTCGGTGGTTGCACCCATGCAGGGCACCGTGGTGAAGATCGCCGTCGAGGATGGCCAACAGGTCGCCGAGGGCGATCTCATCGTGGTACTCGAGGCCATGAAGATGGAACAGCCGCTGACCGCGCACAAGGCGGGCACGGTCACAGCACTGTCCGCCGAGGTCGGCACTACGGTGCCGGCCGGAACGGCGCTGTGCGAACTCACCGACTGACGTCTTAGCCAACGTCGGGTAACGTCGGTGCATGGCTCCTTCTGATCCCCCGGTCCTACCGCTTCGGCGCGCTTCCCTCGGGGTCGTCGCATTCATCGTCTCGATCATGGTCGCGATCCTCGCTGCCCTCGTGTGGGCTCCGGGTGCCGCTCAGGCGGCCACCGTCGATGAGGTTGCCGCACAACTGAGGGCACAGAGCGTGTACAACGATCCGGCAGCCCAGAACGCGCTCACGGCCAGCCAGACCGCAGATCTTCGCGCGCAGATCGCCGCTACCGGCCTGCCGATGTACATCGCGATCCTCCCGGAATCCCTGTCGGTCGAAGCCGGTGGGCCGGATGCGCTCCTGGGCGAAATCCGTGATGCCGTCGGTCGAGGTGGTGCATACGCGATCATCGCCGGCAACTCCTTCCGTGCAGGCGCCACCGATTACTCGGTCACGTCGATCGCAGAGTCCGCCTTCGCTACACAGCGCAGTAACGGGCCGTTCGCCGTTCTCGAAGCATTCGTGGCCGGGGTTGATGCGCAATACGGCGCAGCGTCCACCGGCGGCAACTCGAGCCCGGGCGCTTCGGGTAGTTCGGGAATCGCGATCGTGGTCTTCCTCCTGATCGTCATTGCCGTGATCGCCGTCGTCGTGATCATCACTCGGCGCAACGCCCGAAAGCGACGCGTCCTGTGGGCTGCGCAGATGCGAGAAGTGCTCGATGAGGACATCACCGAACTCGGTGAACGACTCGGAAGTTTCGATCTCGCTGATCCCCGCCTCGATCAATCGGGTCGCGACCAACTCCAGATCGCCCTCGACTCCTACGCGCAAGCCGGTGATCGCAGTGCGCTCCTGGCGGACGAGTCCGACGTGACTGCCGCAACCAAGGCTCTTGATGACGGCCGCTACGCACTCGCGTGCGTTGAGTCGAGCATGAGGGGCGAGGAGCCACCGGCTCGGCGGGCGCCCTGCTTCTTCGACCCACGCCACGGAGTCAGCCTCCAGGACGTGATGTGGGCGCCGGACCGTGGACCAACCCACGAGGTCCCGGCGTGCGCGGTGTGCACGTCCACTCTCGCCAAGGGCGGGACACCGCAGGCGCGCGAGGTTGAGGTCGCCGGTGTGCGCCGACCGTACTGGGATGCCGGTGGCGCCTACGCACCGTATGCACGTGGCTATTTCTCCGGATTCGGCACCACGATGACAGCTGCCTTCGCTGGAACGATGATCGCCAATTCACTCTTCGCTCCAGCCGTGGCATCAGCCTCGAGTTTCGACTCCGGTTCCGGTGGTTTCGGTGGCGGAGACTTCGGTGGCGGCGGCTTCGGTGGCGGAGACTTCGGTGGCGGTGGCTTCGGCGGTGGCGATTTCTAGTCGTCTGATTCGAGCGCGTGCAATCGGCGTGCCGCCTCGGCGACCGAGCCACTCAAACTCGGGTAGACCGTGAACGCCCCGGCGAGCGCATCCACCTCGAGTCGAGCATCGACGGCGAGGGTGATCGCGTGGATCAACTCGCTGGCATGCGGGGCAACGACAACACCGCCGATCACGATGCGTGAACTGCGACGACAGAACACCTTCACGAATCCGTGATCGATGCCCTGCATTTTCGCCCGCGCATTCGTGGCCAGCGGGAGCAGCACCGAATCGGCGAGAACTTCGCCCGCATCGACCTGCTGCTGGCTCACTCCAACGGTAGCGATCTCAGGGTCGGTGAAAACAGTGCTGGACACGGTGTCCAAGCGAAGGGGTGACACCGCATCTCCGAGCGCGTGCCACATGGCGATCCTTCCCTGCATCGCGGCAACCGAGGCGAGCATCAAGACACCGGTTACATCGCCGGCCGCGTAAACACCACGCACCGAAGTGCGCGACACGCGATCGACAGCGACGAATCCGCGATCGTCAGTAGCCACGCCCACATCGACCAGACCCATGTCCTCGGTGTTGGGCAGGGAACCCACGGCGAGCAACACATGCGAACCAGACACGCGCCGTCCGTCTTCGAGCGCTACTTCAACACCGTCACCGTCGCGACGAGCAGCCACCGCCCGAGACCGGGACAGCACGGTCATGCCTCGTTCGTCGAACACATCCTCGACCACCGCCGCGGCATCCGGGTCCTCCCCCGGCAGCACCCGATCCCTGCTGGAGACGAGCACGACGTCGCAGCCGAGAGCGTTGTAAGCCGAAGCGAATTCCGCTCCCGTCACCCCCGAGCCGACCACGATCAATCGCTCGGGCAGCTGCGCCAGGGAATACAACTGCTCCCAGGTCAAGATGCGCTCGCCATCGGGGATCGCTTCGGGCAGGACGCGGGGGCGGGCGCCGGTCGCGATGAGCACCACATCGGCCAGCAGACGGTGTTCGGTTCCATCGGGTGTCGTCGCCACCGCCACGTCTGCTGACTCCAAGCGGCCGCGGCCCTCGATGATCTGCACACCGTCACGTTGGAGCCGATGGGCGATGTCGTGGCTCTGCGCCAACGCCAAATCCAAGATCCGTGCGTTCAATCCCGCGAGGTCAGTCCGCCTGCTCTCCGATACCGGATCCCGGTGCATCGTCGCCGCAGCGATCAGGGTCTTGCTGGGGACGCAATCGGTCAGCACCGCCGATCCGCCGAGCCCATCGCGGTCGATCACGGTGACCTCGGCCCCGAGCTGGGCGGCCACCAATGCCGCTTCGTATCCCCCGGGCCCGCCACCGATGATCACGACCTTCGCCACGCGCCCATCCTCTCCCATCGTGAAGCTTGATTCGAACACAACCTGCACAACCTGCACGTCAGCCTCGCCTGATCCAACCTGCGGGCCCTAGTCTGGTGTCCATGGCGATCTATGCCGCCTACGGCACCAACCTCGATCCGCATCGGATGGCGGGGCGTGCACCGCTGTCACCTCTCGCCGACACAGGGTGGCTGATGGGCTGGCGCTTGACCTTCGGTGGCGAGGACCTCGGTATCGATGGCGCGCTCGCGACCATAGTCGAGCACCCCGATTCGTCAGTTTTCGTCGCCCTGTACGAACTCCACCCGCACGATGAATCGCGACTCGACGCGTGGGAAGGAGTCGACCTGGGGCTGTGGCGCAAGATCCGCGTGCGCGTCGACACCCTCGCCGGCCATCTGCTGGCCTGGGTCTACGTGCTCGATGACTACGAGGGCGGCTTGCCCTCCGCGCAGTATCTTGGTCTTCTCACGGATGCGGCCCAGGCTGGTGGCGCTCCCAGCGACTACGTCCAGCGGCTTCGCGAGCACCCCTGCAGCGGTACCAGCCGCCCCTGACACCCACCCCTGGATCTGCCCGCTCTCCCAGCCGACGTCGACCCGCACCACGCCGTCGTGCGGTAGCGTCACGGCCGTGTCCGAGACCGCAGGCGAGCGCACTGGCGATGCCGCGAACCTCGGGCGAGCCGCCGCCACGGAGATCGCCCGACTCACCGGGGTCGCCGCCCATGACATCGCCGTGGTGCTCGGGTCGGGGTGGATTTCCGCGGCAGACGCCCTCGGCACCCCCGATGCCGATATCGACGTCAGCGACCTGCCCGGTTTTCATCCCCCCGCGGTGCCCGGCCACGCCGGTCGAGTCCGCAGCGTGCGAGTGGGTGACCATCGAGTCTTGGTCTTCCTAGGCCGCACCCACCTCTATGAGGATCACGGTGTGAGCGCTGTCGCGCACCGAGTTCGCGTCGCCGCTGCTGCTGGCTGCCGGGTCATCGTGCTCACCAACGCAGCCGGTGGGATCGATCCGAGATGGGCTCCCGGCACTCCCGTGCTCATCAGCGATCACATCAATCTCACGGGGCAATCGCCCCTGCAGGGCGCGACCTTCATCGATATGACCGACGTCTACACCCCACGCCTTCGTGCCCTGTGCCGCGATATCGACCCTGATCTGGCCGAGGGCGTCTACGCCCAATTCCGCGGCCCCCAGTACGAAACTCCGGCAGAAATCTCGATGGTGCGAGTCATGGGTGCGTCGCTCGTGGGCATGTCGACCGCCCTGGAGGCCATCGCTGCGCGCGAGGCCGACATGGAGGTCCTCGGTGTCTCGATGGTGACCAATCCG
>JAGYOB010000155.1 GCA_018399515.1 Candidatus Nanopelagicales bacterium | reverse complement strand
GACCGAGGCGTGCGGGGTGCCCAGGCTGACGGCATCGAGATGCTCCACACGTGCGGTGGATAGTTCCTGGCGGGCGGCGTTGAGTCGCTGGGGGGTGATGTGGTGCACGGGAGCATCGGTGTTGGGGCCCAGCGCCGCCTCGAGGGTCGGGGCTTCGGGGGTGCGCCCGACGACGTGGAACAGCGCGACTCCACCCGAGGACGCCGCAGCAGCCCCGATCGCCTTCAGGTCGTCCTCGCTGACATCGGCGGGCAATCCGACGAACACCGGGTTGCTCACCCCGGCGATAGCACCGGCGAGGTAGCCCAGCACCGGATAGGTCACATCGAGGGCGAGAGTTTCCGCGGAAAGTGACGTGCAGTCCAGCACCACGTCACCATGTCGGTGTTCATCGAGATGCAGGCCTCCGGCGGGTGCCTTGCCGGTGATCGCAGCGGCCAGGTCGACGAAGTCGCCGTACCTGTCGGTGCGCGCACCGAGCACGGAATTGGCGAACACGATCGCATTGGATTCCGCCCACGCGATGTGTCGGCCGACTTCGGGTCGCGAATCCATCTGATACGGCGCGCACGTCCACGTCTGGCGACAGCCCAGGTCCACATAGGCCTGCATGAGGTCGCGACCGCCCTGGGCGACCCACTTCTCCCGGTCGGTGTTCTGCAGCACCAGTGTCGGGTGGATCAGGTCGACCGAGCCGACGTTCACCGTCGTGGGCACCGCGACCCGGCCACCTAACTCGACCATCTTCTGCGCATAGTCCAAGCCGGCCTGGCCATAGAAAATGCAGCCATCGATGTGGACCGAATCGATGTCGACGAGTTGGCTCGCCCCACGGATGCGGCCGATCTCGGTGACGATGCGCATCGACAGCGCCACCGCCGGCCCGTGCTCCCCCGCCAGCATGGCCTGTTCCTCGGGTGTCAGGGTCAGCGTCACCCGCGCAACCCTAGTGACCCACCCATGTCGTGCATTGGATCAGGCGACCTGCGCGTCGCGCTCCATCACATCGGCCACCTCAGCGAGCGCGGCCTCCTCCTGGCGCACCGCACCGGCTCCCTTGTCGGTGCGGATCTGGATCGCCACACGCGTCAGATCAGGGCCGACCGAGGCGGCAACGATGGTGGTGTAGGTGACCTTGCGGGTTTCACCCGTCGGGCGCCCCTCCGATTCGACGGCACGTTCGACGGTGCGGGTCTGCAACCGGCCGTTGACGATCACCGGGGAGCCGCGCCCCAGGGATTGCACGACATTCTCGGCCAGGCTGGCGAAGCAGACGACGTCGAGAAAGGTCGTGTCTCCATCGACCCAGGTGCCATCGGGATCGCGGTGGCGAGGGGTGCTGGCGATGCGGAACTTCGCCCGCGACTTCTTGCCGTTGCCGCCGCTGAATTCGGGGTCGTAGACGAGGTTGCCGGTGATGGTGATGTCATTGAGTGCCATGGCTGTCTCCTGAATGTCGGACAATGGGATCTGAGGGTCCTGCGTCGAACCGGGTCCGACCCTGGTGCGGACACCTGTACCGGACCAGCGCCGGGTGGCTGCCTGTGCGCAGGGTCGCCGGTGCCAACCTGTGGGTGACACAATCGGGGACCGCAGGCGCCCGTAGCTCAACGGATAGAGCAACCGGTTTCTACCCGGT
>JAGYOB010000154.1 GCA_018399515.1 Candidatus Nanopelagicales bacterium | reverse complement strand
GTGCACCGTCTTGTGGATGCGCCGGTTCTCAGCCATGAACCAGAAATCGATCACGCCCAGGGGTGCCAGAACCTGGCCCACGATCCCGGTTTCCTCCTCCACCTCGCGCAGGGCGGCATCCTCGGGGGTCTCGCCGGCCTCGAGGTGGCCCTTGGGCAGCGACCACACCAGTCGACCGCGGCGGTCGTGGCGGGCGATGAGCACCGCTCGGGGCGCGCCCGTGCTGCGGTCGATGACCAATCCGCCGGCCGAGGTCTCTTCAACCGTGGGGGGAGGGGTCGGTCTCGGCTTGTGCCGGCGCAGGGAACCGGGGGTGGGCTTGGGCTTGCCTGTATCCGACCGACGGGGAGGTTCGGCGGAGGACATATCGGGAAGGATAACCGGCGAGGCTGGGTCTGCAGCCTGCGCCGACACAGCGTGGACGTGCTGGGTCCTAGGGTGTGGTCTCGTGTCATCCGCCTCCGGCCCCGAGCGTGCCACCGCCGCTGCCGCCCTCGTGGGGATCGCTGGAGACTTGGCCGGTCTGACCGAACGCGTCACCGCCGCGGGCCATGATCTGGCCCTCGTGGGGGGCACCGTTCGCGACACTCTCATGGGGCGACTGGGCCCGCAGTCGGATCTGGATCTCACCACCGATGCCCGACCCGCGACGATCGTGGAGTTGCTCACCGGTTGGGCCGATGCGGTGTGGGAGGTTGGCATCCGATTCGGCACCGTCGGGGCCCGGCGCGGCTCGCGGACCCTGGAGATCACCACCTATCGCGCGGAGTCGTATTCGCCGGATTCCCGCAAACCCGAGGTGACCTTCGGCGACAGCCTCGAGGGTGATCTGGCCCGACGTGATTTCACCGTCAACGCGATGGCGGTACGCCTGCCGAGCCTGGAGTTCATCGATCTCAACAACGGCATGGACGACCTGCGCGACGGCGTGCTGCGCACTCCATCGACTCCGCCGGAATCGTTCTCTGACGACCCGTTGCGGATGCTGCGCGCTGCCCGGTTCGTCTCTCAACTCGGATTCACCGTGGCACCCGAGGTGCTCGAGGCGATGACGGCCATGGCTGATCGCCTCGAGATCGTTTCAGCCGAACGGATCCGAGATGAATTGACGCGTTTGCTCATGGGTGCACACCCGAAACTGGGGCTTCAGGTACTCGTGAGCACCGGGCTGGCCGATCGGATCCTGCCGGAACTCCCTGCGCTGCAATTGGAAGTCGATGAACACCATCGCCACAAGGATGTCTACGAGCATTCGCTCACGGTGCTCGAGCAGGCCATCGATCTGGAATCCGCGCACACACCGACGATCGAACCTGATCTGGTACTGCGGTTGGCGGCGTTGCTGCACGACATCGGCAAGCCGCGAACTCGGAAATTCGAGCCCGATGGCGGGGTGTCGTTCCATCACCACGAGGTGGTCGGTGCCCGCATGGTGAAGAAGCGTTTAGCGGCGCTGCGTTTCTCCAACGACGTCATCGATGATGTTGCGAAGTTGACCGAACTGCATCTGCGGTTCCACGGTTACGGCACCGGGGAGTGGACCGATTCTGCGGTACGGCGTTATGTTCGCGATGCGGGTGATCAGCTGCTGCGATTGCATAAACTCACACGCGCGGATTCCACCACTCGCAACGCTCGCCGGGCGCGGGCGTTGCAGAACGCCTATGACGATCTCGAGCGGCGCATCGGTGAACTTGCCGAGGCGGAGGAACTTGCTTCGATTCGCCCCGACCTCGACGGCAACCAGATCATGGAGATCCTCGGTATCGGTCCCGGTCGCGCGGTGGGAGAGGCGTATCGACACATGCTGGAGCTGCGGTTGGACCGCGGACCGATGACCCCGGAAGAGGCCGAGGCGCAACTGCGCACCTGGTGGTCGACTCGGGAAGCTACTCCGTAGGTTCGAGCACCGCAGGTTCGGAAAGGGCCTCGGTACGGGCGAGGACCTGCACGATGGCGAGCAGCACCACTGCGATGAGCGCCGCGATGACCGTGCGCCATACGCTCACTTCACTACCGATCACCACGATCAGCGTGAACAGCACCGCGATACCGACCCGCACCCACCGGGCGTTGCGGGCCAGCCAGGGGCCAGCGTCGGTGAGGGGACCGGCGGGAATACTGCGGGCGACCGCTCCAGCGCCCTTATCGACGACGGCCCGAACCTCGGCCGCTGCTCGAGACCTACTGAGATACCACCCGACGACCAGCACGATCGCCCCGATGAGGATCGTCACAGCCGCCGCATTGACTAAGAACAGGAACAGTTGGCTGTAGAACGCATCGGAGGCAGGCCCGAAGGGCGTGTTCGCCAAGGTGTTGGAGAACGTCGTTCGCCCGATGGCCAGTGCGGTTGCTAACACGATGCCGATGAGCCCGAGGGTGAGCCCCACCCACGCGACCATGCGGGGTCTGCGTTGGGCCAGCACGATGGCCAGGACGAACAGTCCGAGCCCGACGAACAGCAGCAGCGCCAGCACCGGTGATGCAATGGCGTACACGGTGCGCAACTGCGCGAGTTGCGGCGCCTCGAGCAATTCGATCTGTCGATCCGCCTCGGGCACATTGATGCGTTCGGCAGCGGTGAATCCCCGATTGATCAGGCCCTGTTTGACCGCTTCGATAGCCGCGGAGATGTCCAGCACCACGACGTCACCCTCAAGACGGATCGTGTCGTCGTCTCTGCCTTGCAAAATCACCATGATCGACTTTTGTGCGGCGAGATTCGCCGCCTGCCAGAAATCACTGAAAGCCTCAGATCGCACGATCCGATACGTCACCTCTCGGATGAGCGAATCGATCGCACCGGTGATGACCGGCTCGATGACGCGCAGGCGTGGATACTGCCCCACCAGATCACCGAAGATCTCATCGACGAGTTCCTCCGGTTCGATCTGTTCCTGGATCTTCTCGGTGAGGAATTCCGCGATCGCATCCTGGATCTGCGGGTTGGCCGATAGCGGCCCGATTGTCTCGATGTAGCGCTCCGAGTCGGTGATCGTGCGCTGCGCCCAATAGGACACGATGCCGATGGGCGTGATGATGGTCGCCAGTGTGAAAGCGAGGATGGCGGCGATCAGCCGCAGTCGGGTCACGCGGTCACTCTAGACCGCCAGTAGACCGCGGCGGTTGCAGCGAGCAAAAGACCTGTCGCCAGGTAGATGACCGGTGCGAGGCCGGATTCGGGTGAGGTGAACGCCACCAGCGTCACTCCCAGCACGAGGGAGGCGTTGACAGCGACATCGAATAGGGCGAAGACCCGACCCAGATAGTCATCGGGCACTTCTCGCTGCACGAGGGTGTCGGAGCAGACCTTGACCGCCTGCCCGGTGAAACCCAAGGATGCTCCGCCGATCAGCACCGGCCAGAGGCTCAATGTGGACGACGTCACCAAAAGCGTGATTGGGACCAGCACGGAGGCCTGCGCCAGCGCCACGACGCTCCACCGCACATACCCCATGCGTCGGGCCATGCCGGGCGTGATGATCGCTCCGATCAGTGCACCGCTGGCTGCCGCTGCTGTGATGAAGGCGAACTGGGTGAGTGCGGCGTCGGCATCCCCGGCGGAACCGAGGGTGTTGCGGGTGAGCAGCAGCCCGATGACCGTCAACGCCCCGAAAGCGATCCGGTGCATCATCACCACGAGCACCGCGCGCCCGGCGATGGGATGCGCCCGCAGCTGATGGAACCCGTCGGCGAACCCCTTGAGCACCCCCCACACCGTGTCGCGCACCGTCTGGGAATCCGGTCCGAGCCGATCGCGGCCCATCGTGGCGGCCATCGCACCCGCCGCGAGGTATCCGGTGATCGCGCAGATGAGCACCACGATGCTGCCCGAATCCCCGCCGCCGGCGAGTCCGCGGATGGCGATTCCGGCCAGCCCACCGATTGCTGCGGCGATGGTGCCCGATGTCGGGGTGAGCGCATTGGCCGTGACCAGGACCGGGCCGGCGACCACGTGCGGAAGGGATGCTGACAGGCCGGCGAGCACGAACCTCCCGACCCCGAGGACGACGAGGACGGTCACGGCGAGGGACAGTCCGTCATGGCGCTGGGCGACGAGCACCGCGACGATGATCACGATCGTGGCGCGGATGAGATTGGCGTACACCAGTACCTGGCGCCTGCGCCACCGGTCGAGGAACACCCCGGCGAACGGCCCGACGAGCGAATACGGGAGGAACAGCACGGCGAAAGCCCCTGCGACGCTCGCCGCGGTGGGTTGGCGTTCGGGGGAGAACAGCACGAACGTGGCCAGTGCTGCCTGGAGCAGCCCATCGGCAGCCTGACCCAGGATCCGCGTGGCATACAGCCGGCGGAAATCGCGCACCGCGAGCACATCCCGCAGGTGGGTCAGCGCCATGGTTGTGCACAGTAGTAG
>JAGYOB010000153.1 GCA_018399515.1 Candidatus Nanopelagicales bacterium | reverse complement strand
CGACCGGGGGTGCCCACGACGACATCGACCCCGCGGTTGAGCGCGTCAAGTTGCGGTTCGTAGGCGCGGCCGCCGTACACGCTGAGCACGCGGGTGCCCAGTCGGGAACCGGCGTGTTTGAGGTCGTCGGTGACCTGGACGCACAGTTCACGCGTGGGCACGATGACCAGGGCCTGCGGGGCAGCTCCCTCGCCACGGTCGGGATCCAATCGCATCAGCAGCGGGATGCCGAACCCGAGAGTCTTGCCGGTCCCGGTCTTGGCCTGGCCGATCAGATCGCGGCCATCGCGGGCCAGGGGCAGGCACATGGCCTGGATCGGGAAGGCGCGCTCGATACCGGATTCGGCGAGTGCAGCCACGATCGCGGGGTCGGCGCCGAGTTCGACGAACGTCGGGGGCTGCTCGAGGATCGGGGCAGTGGGTTCGGTTATCTGCGTCAGCTCGTCGGCCGGGACGTCTTCGGTGAGTACTTCGTTGGTAGACAGGGCGTTCTCCATCATCAGGGGCGCCATTTCGCGGGCACCGCACCCGGAGAGTCCGGGGGCGCCGACGCACGGTCTGGGGCCGGCGGGGCTCACGCCCCTCATCGTTGGCGAGGCATGCACCTGCGCCTTGATGAATATACCCCGGGGGCTATCGGTCGATCTGGTCGCCCCGCCGACCGAGCAGCCTGGGAGTACTAGCCTGTGCGCCGTGACCGATCAGGCATTCGATCTCGATGACGCCGATTACCGAGCGGCGGTCGTCGATCTGCTCGGCGTGCTGGCCTATGGAGAGTTGAGCGCCTTCGAGCGCATGGGAGCCGATGCGGCGCTCGCCCCGGACCTCGCCGACGAGATCCATCTGGCGTCGATGGCCGCAGCCGAGTGGCGACATTTCCAATCGCTGAGCGAGCGACTCTCGCAGCTGGGCGCCGACCCCCACGAGGCGATGCTCCCCTTCGTCGCACCGCTGAACGATTTCCATGAGCACACCGCGCCGGGTGACTGGTGGGAGGGGTTGGTCAAGGCTTATGTCGGAGATGGCATCGCGATGGACTTCTATCGCGAGATCGCCCAGTTCGTCGATCCGAGTACGCGCGAACTCGTCCTCGAGGTCTGCGCCGACCTGGGGAACTCGCAATTCGTCGTCGACCGGGTGACATCGGCGATCGCGGCTGATCCTGCGCTGGGGGGAAGGCTCGCTCTGTGGGGACGCCGACTGGTCGGTGAGGCGCTCAGTCAGGCGCAGCGCGTGGCTGCTCAACGTGATGCGCTGTCGGGCCTGCTGGTCGGTGGTGTGGAACGACCGGGTGCGGATCTGGCCGAGATCGGCCGCATGCTGGCACGACTGACCGACGCGCACACCGGCCGGATGCAGTCCCTGGGTCTGGGTGCCTAAGCGGGAGACGCGAAACCGACGCGCCGCGCGGCGGGAACACCGAGCTCGACGTACGCGATGCGGTCGCTGGGGATGAGCACCTGGCGACCCCGGTCGTCCTCCAGTGACAACAGTTCGCCGGACTTGATCGAGTCAGCAACCGCCTTGCTGACGTCCTCGGACGTCTGCGTGCTGTCGAAGACGATCTCGCGGGGGGTGTTGACGATGCCGATCTTGACCTCCATAGGGGCAGGCTAACCCAGCCGGTGTCGCCGAGCATCCGCGAGGTGGGTACTCAGTCGATCGGTGGGTGCGACAACGGGAAGCCACCGATGCCACGCCAGCCCAGGGATGAGATCAGATCAACCGCCTGGTTCGCGGGTACGTTGTCACGATCTCGCAGCCATCGGCGGGCTGCGACATGAGCCATCCCAAGCAGCCCCGCAGCCAGCAGGTGCGCCTGTTCCGGGGACAGGCCCGTATCGGCGGCGATCACGCGACTGAACAGCCCCGCGCACTCGTCATCTGCTCGTTCGACGCGTTCGCGGACCTGCGGATCGTGCGTCAGGTCGCTTTCGAATACCAGCCGATAGGGGCTGTCGGGATCGTCGACGAAAGCGAAATAACTCGCTACGGCGGCCTGCACGCGCTGCCGGTTGTCGGTCGTGGTGGCCATCGCAGTACGCAGGGTTTCCAGGAGAGCGGCGATACCTTCATCGAGAAGTGCCAGATACAGATCCAACTTGCCGGGGAAGTGCTGGTAGAGCACCGGCTTGCTGACTCCGGCGCGCTCGGCGATGTCGTCCATGCCGGCCGTGTGATAACCCTGGGCTACGAAGACCTCGCGGGCGGCGATGAGCAATTGCGCGCGCCGCTCTTCGCGAGGCAGGCGCGCGGTTGATCGTTCACCGGTGAGCGATCCAGGCCCAGGCATGTCGGTCATGGTAGACCTCAGCGTTTCGAATGTGGTCGACCCCGGCAAGACACCCGCCCGGCGATGGTGTTCTCATGGGGGCATGAGTTCGGTGAGCCGGTGGTCCCCGCAGGTCGTCACTACCCCCGCAGGCACCTATTCGCTGCGGACAGGTCCGACCGGATCGATCCTCGACTCGGTCGTGGATGGGCCGGGATCAGGGCCCACCGGCGTCGGCGATGGTCGGTCGCACGGTCGACCCCGGGCCGTGATGATCCATGGTCTCGGCGGGTCGTCGCTGAACTGGATCGAGTTGCTCGATGCCCTCGATGACGATCTGGATTCGGTGGCGGTCGATCTGCCCGGTTTCGGCGCATCGCCGCCACCGCGGGACGGTGATTACTCCCCGCGGGGTCACGCCAATCACGTCGCCGATCTCCTGGATGCCCTTGATGATCGTCGTGCAACTGATCGGAGAGCCACGGCTGATGACAATCGTGGCTGGCATGTTTTCGGTAACTCCCTCGGCGGCAGTGTGGCGGTGCACCTGGCGGCGCTGCGGCCCGATCTCGTGCGTTCCCTGACGTTGATCTCACCCGCGATGCCCGCGCGCAGATTGCGTCGCGGCACCGCGCATATGCCGGTCATTGCGATCCCGGGGGTCGGTGAGCGGCTGGTGGCGCGCTACCTGGAGTTGCCTGTCGAACGACGGGTCGAGGACACGGTGCGTTCGGTTTTCGGTGATCCGCAGCGGATGGCTGACGAGCGACGACGGATGGCCGAGGATGAAGCGCGCGGTCGCGACGGGATGCCCCACGTTACGGATGCGACGCTGTCGTCCCTGCGCGGACTGATCGGCACCTTCTTCGCTGCGGGAGCCGATCGCCCATGGCGGTTGGCGGAGCGTGTCGAGGTTCCGGTCCTCGCGATCTACGGGCAGCGGGATCAACTTGTCGACGCCAAGGCCGCACATCGGATCACTCGGCATTTCGCTGATGCTCACGTGGTCGTCCTGCCTGATTCCGGGCACGTGGCGATGATGGAGCACCCGGATGATGTTGCCGCCTCCTGGCGGCGGTTCATCGGGGTGCCGCTGTCGTCGCCGGCCTAGCCTTCTGGCGGGGGGTGAAGGTGCGCCCCCTAGACGCTTCGGGAACACTGGGGGCTGCGATTGCGTTGTCAGTGCCGACGATCGATCGGTAGTGCTTCGCTGGCAGCAAGGAGGACCCCCATGAGTTTGCCGCCCCTGGTCGAACCGGCTGCGGATATGAGTGTCGACGAAGTCCGGCGCTACAGCCGGCACCTGATCATCCCCGATGTGGGGATGGCCGGGCAGAAGCGACTGAAGAACGCTCGCGTGCTGTGTGTGGGCGCCGGTGGGTTGGGTTCCCCCACACTGATGTATCTCGCTGCCGCAGGCGTGGGCACCTTGGGCATCGTCGAGTTCGACGTCGTCGACGAGTCCAACCTGCAGCGCCAGATCATCCACGGGGTGTCCGATATCGGTCGATCGAAAGCCGAGAGCGCGCGCGACTCGATCAAGGAGATCAACCCCTACGTCGATGTTGTCCTACACGAGGAGCGCCTCGACTCGTCCAACGTGATGGCGCTGTTCAGCCAGTACGACCTCATCGTCGATGGCACCGACAACTTCGCAACCCGCTATCTGGTCAACGATGCCTGCGTCCTGCTCGGCAAGCCCTATGTGTGGGGATCGATCTATCGCTTCGATGGACAGGCGAGTGTGTTCTGGGCTGAGTACGGCCCGTGCTACCGCTGCCTGTATCCCGAACCGCCGCCGCCTGGAATGGTGCCCTCCTGCGCCGAAGGTGGCGTGCTGGGCGTGCTGTGCGCATCGATCGGTTCGATCCAGGTCACCGAAGCGATCAAGCTCATCACCGGAATCGGCGATCCGCTGCTGGGTCGGTTGAAGGTCTACGACGCCCTCGAGATGGATTATCGAGAGGTGCGTGTTCGCAAGGATCCCGACTGCGCGGTCTGCGGTGAGCACCCGAGCGTCACGGAGTTGATCGACTACGAAGCCTTCTGCGGGACGATCTCCGATGAGGCAGCCGCGGCTGCTCGCGATTCGACGATCAGCGTGCACGATTTGAAGCTCATGATCGATGAGCGTGATCGCGGAGAGCGTGACTTCGTCCTCGTCGATGTGCGCGAGCCCATCGAATGGGACATCGTCACCATCGGTGCAGATGAGGAGTTCATCCCGAAGGGTGAT
>JAGYOB010000152.1 GCA_018399515.1 Candidatus Nanopelagicales bacterium | reverse complement strand
CGTGACCTCTTGCTCGCCGAACGCACCGCACTGAACCTGCTATGCCACCTTTCGGGGATCGCGACATTGACTCGTGCCTGGGTCGATGCGATCGCTGGGACGTCGGCGAGTATTCGCGACACCCGCAAGACCACACCGGGTCTGCGCGCATTGGAGAAATACGCGGTGCGCTGCGGCGGCGGGGTGAACCATCGCATGTCGCTCTCGGATGCAGCGCTGGTGAAGGACAACCACGTCGTCGCTGCGGGAGGTGTCGCACCGGCCTTCGCGGCGGTGCGCGAGACCTTCCCCGGCATCGACATCGAGGTGGAGGTCGATTCCCTCGACCAACTCGCGCAGGTGCTCGAGGCTGGAGCCGACCTGGTGCTGCTGGATAACTTCACTCCCGAGGACATGCGCCGCGCTGTTGAACTCACCGCGGGCCGGGCACGGTTGGAAGCCTCCGGTGGGCTCACCCTCGATGTGGCCGGCGAGGTTGCCGCTACCGGGGTGGACTACCTTGCGGTGGGCGCTCTCACGCACTCCGCGCCCGTGCTCGACATCGGCGCTGACCTGGAGGAACTGTCATGAGCCTGCTGGCCATCGATGTCGGCAACACCAATACCGTCCTGGGTCTCTACACCGCCGATCACGAACTGACCCACTCCTGGCGGATCAAGACCGACACGCGTGCAACAGCAGATGAGATGGCGCTGGTGCTGCGCGGTCTCCTGGACAACTCACCGGCGATCAGCGGGATCGCACTGTGTTCCACGGTGCCTGCGGTCCTGCACGAGATGCGTACGATGCTCGCGGCCTACTACCCCGATACCCCGACGGTCATCGTCGAGCCGGGCACGAAGACCGGGGTGCCGGTGCTCACCGATAACCCCAAGGAGGTGGGGGCCGATCGCATCGTCAACACGATCGCGGCCCACCATCGCTATGGCGGCCCCTGCATCGTGGTCGACTTCGGCACCTCGACGAACCTCGATGTCGTCAGCGAGAAGGGGGAGTTCCTCGGCGGTGCGCTCGCCCCGGGCATCGAGATCTCGATCGAAGCACTGTCGATGCGCGCCGCCCAACTGCGCAAGGTCGAACTCGTCCGCCCCCGCTCGGTGATCGGCAAGAACACCGTCGAGGCGTTGCAGGCCGGTGCGGTGTACGGCTTCGCCGGCCAGGTCGACGGGCTGGTCCACCACATCATCGCCGAACTTGGAGAGGTCACCGCGGTCGTCGCCACCGGTGGGCTGGCACCGGTTGTCATCGCCGAGTCGACCACGATCACCCACCACGACCCGGATCTGACCCTGTGCGGGTTGAGCCTGGTGTTCGCCAAGAACTCCTGAGTGGTGCAGATCCCCTGATCCGTGTCGGCCGATACGCTTGCCGACCGTGACCGATCAAACGCCCGCACCCGATGCCGAGGATGACCTCCCCGAGCAGATGCGGATCCGTCGCGATAAGCGCGACCGGCTCGCGGCCATGGGTCACGACCCCTACCCGGTGAGCCTGCCCATCACCGACACCCTCGCCGCTGTGCGCGAGCGCCACCCCGACCTGCCCGTCGACACCACCACAGGTGAAATCGTCGGCGTCACCGGCCGGGTGATCTTCATCCGCAACACCGGCAAGCTCTGCTTCGCCACTCTGCGCGCCGGTGATGGCGCGGAACTGCAGGCGATGCTGTCGCTGGCCTCGGTGGGTGAGGAGGCACTCGCGAACTGGAAGGCGCTGGTCGACCTCGGCGATCACGTGTTCGTGCACGGCGAGGTGATCACCTCCAAGCGCGGTGAACTATCGGTGCTGGCCGATGAGTGGCGGATGGCGGCCAAGTCGCTGCGCCCCCTGCCGGTCGCCCACAAGCCGATGAGTGAAGAAGCGCGGGTGCGCCAACGTTATGTCGACCTCATCGTGCGACCCGAGGCTCGCGAGATGGCCCGCACCCGAGTGCAGACGGTGGCGAGTTTGCGCGAGAGTCTGGCCGCACGCGGCTATCTCGAGATCGAAACACCGATGCTGCAGACCCTGCACGGTGGCGCAACCGCGCGGCCGTTCGTCACCCATTCCAATGCCTTCGACATCGATCTGTTCCTGCGCATCGCCCCGGAGCTGTTCCTCAAGCGCGCGGTCGTCGGCGGATTGGAACGGGTTTTCGAGATCAACCGCAACTTCCGCAATGAAGGTGCTGACTCGACGCACTCGCCGGAGTTCGCGATGCTGGAGTT
>JAGYOB010000151.1 GCA_018399515.1 Candidatus Nanopelagicales bacterium | reverse complement strand
CGGACCTCGTCGACGAACCCCAGGCGCCACATGGCATCGATCCGTTCTTCGATGATGTCGTCGAGTTGCTCCCGTGGTGCATCGAGGCCAAGCCAGATCGTCGGCTGCCAGGGGGTCGGCTCAGGCAATTGGGCGGAGAAGGAACCGGTGAGTTCGACGACCTCGAGAGCGCGCACGATCCGCCTTGAATTGCCCCGTTCGATATCCGCCGCAGCCTGCGGATCCAACTCCCGCAACCGATCGTGGAGCGCGTGCGGGCCGACGTCGTCCAACTCCGACTGCCAGCGAGCCCGAACATCAGGATCGGTCGGTGGAAAGTCCATCTCGTCGACGATGGCCTGCACGTACAGCCACGATCCACCCACGACGATCGGTTGACGACCACGGCTGTGGATATCGGTGATCGCCGCACGGGCTGCATTACGGAACTCCACCACGCTGATCTCGTCGGCCACCTGCCATCTGTCGATCAGGTGATGTCGAACGCCAGATCTCTGGTCGATCGTGGGCTTCGCGGTGCCGATGTCCATCCCCACATAACCTTGCATCGAGTCAGCACTGACGATCTCAGCGTCGATACGCGGGGCCAGCTCGAAGGCGAGTGCTGACTTGCCGACAGCCGTAGGACCAACCACGGTGACGATGGGATCGACTGCGAGGTTAGCCATGGTGCCTGCGTCGTCGTCGATGAGATCTAACGCGCACCATCTACGCCGCGGACCAGCCGGCGACGAGATAGAACACGCCATAGGGGTCGCAGGTCAGGTCCACCTGACCCGCCCACTCCCCAGGGAGTTCCCCGGTCAGTCGCGCTGCCGCCGCCCAGGCGCCGAGTCCGTGGGCACCGAACCGCTGCGCGTCATCGACACGTCGGACGTCGGTGAAGAAGCCGACGTCGACCGATCGCACCGACGCGGCAAGGCGGTCATCGAAGTCCACCGCACCCTCGACGAGGGAACCCGGAGCCTTCGGGGTGCGGGTCGAGGACCCATCGGCGACCACGACGACTCCCTCACCTGCAGCAATGTTGAACGAATCGCCCGCACGGGTCGGGTCGGTGGGGATGGACCACAACTCCGTGATGACGACGCCGGCTGCCGCGCTCAGATATGCCGCGACGAGGACAGAAACCGAGGTGGCGTCATCACCGTCGCTCACCCGGGCGGTACTGCGGCCATCAGATGCCGCGACCACCTCGGCGCCCAGACCCAGGGGTGCGAGGCTCACCCGCTCGGGAAGATCCCTGCGTGTCGTGGTCGTCACCGAAGGATCCTGAGCCAAAACGACGATTCCGCCGCTGTCCCCTGCTGCCCAGATCACACGCTCGATAGCGGCTTGACGCAGGTCATCGAGCTCCCCTGCCGCACCCGAGGCAACCTCGGGGATGAGCAGTGGCGTGCCGGGCACGGTGGCGATGCGGGTGATCACGAACGCTCCGTCACGACCGCACCGCGGGAAGGCCCAGCAGAACTCCCGGGCTCTGGGACTCCTCGGGCGCGTCCTGTCGGGCTTGCCACGCGTCAGCGGCGGGAGTGGCACGGACACCGATGACCTCATCGGCCACCAGGTGGTGGGGTGCTGCGTACGTCACGCGTGCAGTCACCATGTCCCCCGGTCGCACTGTGACATCACCGGGCAGACCCACGTGAACCAGCCG
>JAGYOB010000150.1 GCA_018399515.1 Candidatus Nanopelagicales bacterium | reverse complement strand
TCAGGTCGAAATAGCCCTGCTCAGTGAGGAACACCATCGAGTTGACAGTCTGTGCCGCCGCCTCCGGAAGGGTGGTGATGAGGATCTCCCCGCAGTTGGTGGCCAAGGTGATCGGGTATTGCCCGCCAGCTTCGATGACCTGGTCGGGGCCATCGGGATAGGCCATGTCATCGGGTCGGGGCGCAGGCGGGGGAGTGCACCCGGCGACGGGCGCAACGGTGCTCGTGGGAGTCGGTGGGACCGTGGGCTCGAGGGTCGGCGTGGGAGTAGGAACGGGGTCGGGGGCCAGCGGCTCGGTCGGCATGGGGAGGGGTTCATCCGCGGTGGTATCCCCGGAACGACCCAACGCGAACCACACGACGGCCCCGACGATCACCGCCAGCCCGACGACGACGCCCAGAATCTGCTGCGTGCGCCGACGGCGGGTCTGTTCGGTGGTGCGTCGCTCCGCCTGACGCTGCGCCTTCGCGCGGGCGAGTTCGCGATCCCTCTTGTTGCCGCCCATGCTGCCTCCCGGGGTTATGTTCGTCGCGTCGACGGGCCTGCCGCGTGAGTGTACGCAGGGCGGTCGGCGGGGTCGACGGATGATGGTCGGTAGGCTGCTGGCGCGCAAGAGGCGCAAATGCCGGGTGGCGAGTGGAGGAAGAACGGACGTGTTCATCACCGGATTTCCCGCAGGGTCGTGGCAGACCAACTGCCTCGTGGTGGCTCCCGGTGAAGGCGAGGACTGCCTCATCGTGGACCCCGGTCAAGACAGCATCGACCAACTCACCGAGGTGCTCAGCGAGCACCGGTTGCGACCGGTTGCCGTCCTGCTTACCCACGGGCACATCGACCATGTGTGGTCGGTCGCGCCACTGACCGCCGGTCACGGAATCCCGGCATATATCCATCCCGATGATCGATACCGCCTCGCTGACCCGGCGGGTTCGAGTTTTGCTGCTGCCCGGGAGCAGCTGCTGGCGATGACCAAGGGGGAACTGGAACTGACCGAGCCCGACGATGTGCGACCGCTGGCCAGTGGTGAGTCCGTGGATCTGGCGGGCGTGCGACTGCGGGTCGATCATGCGCCCGGACATACCGAGGGCTCGGTGACGTTCCTCGCCGATCGGGATGCGAATCGCCCGCCGGTGTTCATCAGCGGTGATCTGCTGTTCGCCGGATCGATCGGTCGCACCGATCTGGCCGGTGGTGACCCTGAGGCGATGATGGCCAGCCTCGAACGCGTGGTCCTGCCGTTAGACGATGACACCGTCGTGATGCCCGGCCATGGCCAGACCACCACGATCGGCGTCGAGCGGTCGACGAACCCGTTCCTACGCCAGGTCATCGAAGGCCGCGGATGAGCAGTCAAATCCGGGCGCCCAAGGGAGTGCCGGAGTACGTGCCCCCGCAATCGGGTCGGTTCCTCACGGTGCGTGAGGCTTTGAGTACCCCGGCCCGAAAAGCCGGTTACGGATATATCGAGTTGCCCGTCTTCGAAGACACCGCTCTGTTCGAGCGGGGAGTCGGTGAGTCAACTGATGTGGTGAGTAAGGAGATGTACACCTTCACCGACCGCGGCGACCGGTCGATTTCCCTGCGCCCCGAGGGCACAGCCGGGGTGATGCGGTCCGTGCTCGAAAACGGCATGCATCGCGGTGGTCTGCCGGTGAAGCTGTGGTACGCCGGTCCGTTCTTCCGGGCCGAGCGACCCCAGCACGGTCGCTATCGGCAGTTGCAGCAGGTGGGTGTCGAGGCGATCGGCAGCGATGATCCGGCACTCGACGCCGAGGTGGTGGCTCTGGCCGACCAGGCGTTCCGCGATGTCGGTTTGCGCGACTACACCCTGCACTTGAACTCGCTGGGGTGCGCACAGTGCAGGCCGGGGTATTCGGCTCGGTTGCGCGAGTTTCTCGCCGGCTGCGATCTCGACGAGGCGACCCTTATTCGGGCTCAGGTCAATCCGCTGCGGGTGCTCGACGATAAGCGCCCCGAGGTGCAAGACCAGGTTGCCTCAGCACCCTTGCCCGTCGATGACCTGTGTGCCGAATGCGCGCATCACTATGACGAAACTCGGCGGTACCTGACCGACCTCGGGGTTTCCTGGCAGGAGTCGCCGCGATTGGTGCGCGGCCTGGACTACTACACCCGCACGGCTTTCGAGTTCACCCATGATGGGCTCGGTGCTCAATCGGGGATCGGCGGTGGCGGCCGCTACGACGGGCTCATGTCTGCACTCGGCGGTCCCGAGCTCAGCGGCATTGGGTTCGGCCTCGGGGTCGATCGCACTCTGCTGGCGGCCGAGGCCGAGGGACTGGAGCTGGCCGATGGAGCGCAGGTGCGATGCTTCTGCATCCCGCTGGGTGACGATGCCCGCCATGTGACCGTCGGACTGCTCGGCCGGCTGCGAGCCGCAGGCGTCGGTGCCGACATGGCATTCGACTCACGAGGGTTGAAGGGTGCGATGAAGGCTGCCGATCGATCAGGCGCGCGATTTGCGCTGATCATCGGCGAAGAAGAAATCGCCGCGAGGGCGGTCATGGTGCGCGATCTGCTGGAGGGAACCCAGGAGCCGGTGCCCCTCGATGAGGTCGTGGACCGGATGATGGGCTCTGCACGATGAGCGGCATCGCATGACCCGCCGCTTCCCGTCGACTTCTGGAGGAACTCGGTGATCAGGACCCACGAAGCCGGCACGCTGCGGTCGTCGGATATCGGCAGCGTCGTGGTGCTTGCCGGATGGATCGCACGGCGTCGCGACCACGGCGGTGTCGCGTTCTTGGACCTGCGCGATGCCAGCGGTGTCGTCCAGGTCGTCGTGCACGATCCCGAGGTCGCCCACGATCTGCGCGATGAATACTGCCTGCGCGTCACGGGCACCGTGGATCGTCGCCCCGAGGGCAATGACAACGCTGAACTACCCACCGGAGACATCGAAGTGATGGCCACCGAGGTCGAGGTACTCAGCCAGTCCGCTCCACTGCCATTCCCCATCGACGACCGGATCACGGTGGGCGATGAGACGCGGCTGCATTACCGCTATCTGGATCTGCGGCGTGATGAGCCGTCCCGCATTCTGCGGATGCGGTCGGATGCCAACCGCATCGCCCGCGACGTGTTGTACGACCGGGGATTCATCGAGGTGGAGACGCCGACGCTCACCCGCTCGACCCCCGAAGGGGCGCGGGACTTCCTCGTGCCGGTGCGACTTCAGCCGGGTCATTGGTACGCGCTGCCGCAATCACCGCAGTTGTTCAAGCAGTTGCTGATGGTCTCAGGGATGGAGCGGTACTTCCAGATCGCACGGTGCTACCGCGATGAGGACTTCCGTGCCGATCGGCAACCGGAGTTCACCCAACTGGACATCGAGATGTCGTTCGTGGAGCAGCCCGATGTCATCGAGATCGGCGAAGCAGTGGTGCGGGCGCTGTGGTCGAAACTTGGCAATATCGATATTCCACCCATCGAGCACATCACCTATGCCGACGCGATGCGCCGATTCGGCACCGATAAGCCCGATCTGCGCTTCGGGCTCGAACTCGTCGATCTCACCGCGTATTTCGCCGACACGCCATTCCGGGTCTTCCAGTCCGAGCATGTGGGTGCGGTCGTCATGCCCGGAGGTGCCGATCAGCCGCGCCGCACCTTCGACGCCTGGCAGGAATGGGCCAAGCAGCGCGGTGCCAAGGGACTCGCGTACGTCACCTTCGCCGAGGATGGCACCCTGGGCGGACCAGTCGCGAAGAACTTGTCCGATGCGGAGCGCGAGGGGCTGCAGGCAGCGACGGGTGCGAATCCCGGTGACTGCGTGTTCTTCGCCGCGGGCAAACGCACCGATGCACTCGCCTTGCTCGGGGCGACGCGGGCGGAGATCGCCGATCGCCTCGGGCTCGTGGCCGAAGGTTCATGGTCGTTCGTCTGGGTCGTGGACGCCCCGATGTTCGAGGCCATCGAGACCGACGACGGCACTCCGGGCTGGACCGCGGTGCACCATCCCTTCACGTCACCGAATGCCGAGTGGATCGACGAGTTCGAGTCATCCCCGGGCGAGGCCCTCGCCTGGGCGTATGACCTGGTGTGCAACGGCAATGAGATCGGTGGCGGGTCGATCCGTATCCACCGCCAGGATGTGCAGGAACGAGTGTTCGCGCTCCTTGGCCTTGCCGACGATGAGGTTCGCGAGCAGTTCGGGTTCCTGCTCGACGCTTTCGCCTACGGTCCACCGCCGCACGGGGGGATCGCCTTCGGCTGGGACCGCATCTGCATGCTGCTCGCCGGTGCGGGCTCTCTGCGCGATGTCATTGCGTTCCCCAAGACCGGTGGCGGACAAGATCCGCTCACCGGTGCCCCCACTCCGATCACAGCTGCCCAGCGTGCGGAGGCGGGCATCGACGCG
>JAGYOB010000149.1 GCA_018399515.1 Candidatus Nanopelagicales bacterium | reverse complement strand
GGATTGTGGAAGATGAAGGGCACCCGCAGCATTTCGTCGTAGGCGGCATGCCATTTCTGGAACATTCCGCCATGCGCGCCGAGCATCTCACCGTGGTCGGAGAGATAGATGATGATGGTGTCGCGGTACTGGCGAGTATCGTCGGTGAGAGTGTCGATCACGCGTTGGATCTGCTCGTCGACGTTCTTCTGCAGTTGATAGTAGAACCGGTGGTACTGCTCATTGTTCATCAATGGTTGGAAACCATCGGGATAGCGAGCCACGAAACTCGCCTGCGCATCGGGCTTGGTGCTCAGGTCCTCGGCAGCTGATGTGAAGTAGTCGTTGGTGAACAGGTCGCGCGGCACATTCGAACCGATCAACTGCTCAGCGAGATAGAACGAGCCCTGGGCACCGGACAGGTCGCCGGCGAGGGTGTAGTTGCCCCACAGCGTGATGTCGTGGGGATTGACGAAGGAGGCGACGAGAAGCCAGGGCTTGTCGTTGCGTCGCAGTTGCTGGAGCTGGTCGACGCTGAGATCGGCATACACCTCGTCTCGACCGCGCCCGAGTGGACCTGACGATCCGGAGTTCAACGGATTCGACCCGTGGGGTTCGGGTCCGATGAAGCCGGTGAAGCCATAGGACTCCAGCCGCTCGGATTCTAAGTAGATGTCTTCGAGATAGGGATCGCGAGTGCCGACATCGGTGTAGGACGGCAGCGGGTTATAGGACCCGGGCTGATAGAGGTCAGCATCCGAGATGTGCCACTTGCCCTTCCAGTACGTGTCGTATCCGGCGGTACGAAACCACCAGCCCAGTGTCGGCACGGTGGTGGGATCCAGCCAGTAGAGATCTTCCTCGATGGCGCTCTTGGCTGCGCCGGAGGTCTGAGCGATGCCGTGCAGGGACGGGTACTGACCGGTATAGATCGAGGCTCGGCTGGGCTGGCAGGCAACGGACATGACGTGGTGGTGGGTGAACTCGAACCCCTTATTGCGTAGGAATCTCTGCCCCAACAGGTTTTCGTTACGCCACCGCGTCATGGCGGCACTCTCATAGAACGGGGCGTGGCGTTGTTCGTCGACCATGATGATGAGGAAGTTGGGTCGGCGCTTCAACCGTCCACGAGGTGCGAAAGGGGGAGCTGATGCAGCCTGCGCGGGGGCGCCGCTCGCTGTCGCCGCAAGACCAGCGCCGATACCGGCGACTCCCGCGGCCTGCAGCAGGCGTCGACGGCTGAGTGAAGCGTTTGTGTCGGTCATGACCGGCCCTTCTCACTGAGGTAGATGTCACCGGTGTCGACCCGATAGGTCACGGTGTAGTTGAAGTAGACCCCGTTGCCTGTATTGATGACTGTCTTACCGCGAGGGATCACCCTCACCAGATTGCGTGAGCCCTGGTTTCCGGCTCGGAATCGGTAGCCGTAGAACGCGCTGCTGCCGGCGGCCAACTCGACGAGGACTCCGTCTCGCAACCGCTTCGTGGAAGTCACCGGCAGCTGTGCAAAAGCTCGACCCTTGACTCGCATGAGGGTGAACCCGGAATCGAACCAGGTGTCGACACAACGCTCGACACCACCGGTGAACTTCCAGCAGCCATTCGCGGCGTGATCGTCCCAAACCCGATTGCCGAGCACATCAACCCCGGACGACGGCAGGGTGAAATGCATCGCAGCATCGGCGGGAGGCACAGCGCCCAGCACCAGGGCACTTGCGTCCTTCGATACGCGAGAGTTGTTGCGCGAGAAATGCAGGCTCCACCCCGCCGAGAGTTCACCGGGCATCGACATCAGCGGATTGGTGAGATTTCCTGAGCCGACTCCGAGGCCGATGATTCCCATCACACCCCGGTTCTTCCAACGCTGAATGTAGGGATTGTCAGTGGAGATCATGGCGAAGGTCTGGGGGGTGGTCGTGGAGACCCCGCTGATCGTCAACGGTGCGTTGGCAAGGAAACCCTTGACGTTCTGACCAGAGATGCGCTGCGCGAATCGCGTCGTCGTGACCTGCGCTCCCCGAGGAACCGCATCCCACAGGTGCAGGCCGATGATGCCGGTATCCACCATCACCTTGATGGGACGCGATTCCCCCACCCGGATCCGCAGGACGGCGCTTTGCCCGGACCTGCCGGGAGTATTGATGGTCTGGAGGGGAACGGTCACGGTTACGGAATCACGGTCGGCCGTGGGCTGTGTCGTCGCGGCCGTTGCTGGTACGGCGACCAGTGAGACGGCCAGAAGGCTGATTCCCACGATCGTGGGAATCATGCGGGGAAACGTCATGGGCTCATAGTGGCTTAAAGGTGTTCACGTTGCGCTCTGAATCGCTTTTCACACTTGTGACCTCAAGGTGTCGGCCTCAGGGCCTGGTGTCTGCCCCCGGACGGATCGCTCGACGACATCGAGGGCGTCAGTCGTGTCTCCACTGAGGTCGGCGCTCAAGAAGGCCTGCGTTTCCGGGATAGCCAGATGCACATCGTTGACCAGGTGCAGTTCAACGTTCGCTTCGGCGAGGGTGACGTCGAGCAGATGGCCGGCATGGAGCCGGTCATCGCTGATCGCATGAAGGTGATAGCCGGAGATCCCGATGGACTGCGCGTACTGCGGAGTCCAGAAGCCCAGGATCGTTCCCGTGATGTCTGGGAGGTCGAAGACACCCTGATCGGCAGTGGCGGCCACTAGATCTGTCCCCGGTTGGTGCTTGCAGGCTGCCCGAAGCGTCAGGGTCTCGAACCGACCGGTAATGCGAACCGCCACGATGACGTTGTCCGAAGATCGCAGACTGTCCAGGGCCGAGGTGAGTTCGGCGAATGACGAGATGTCTGCGATGGTGTGCGTGGAGTCGGCGATGAAGGACGTGACGGTCGCGAACGGAGTGAGTTCAGCGTCATCGGCCTCGGTGACCGATCCGTCGGAACGGGCCTGGTAGCAGTGGCCGTCGATAAGGATCATCTCGCCATCGAGGTCCTCGAAAGTGCCGAGACCGAGATCGCCGTGACGGCGTAGATCGCCCACCGTGACGCATCCCTGGTAGAGCCCCTGCACGATCGCCCCGGATGTCGAGACTTGGAACAGGGAATGGTGGTCGATGTCGAGGGCTTCGGCGAGGGCGGTCGTGACGATGTGGTGGATGCTCTGGCCGCTGCTGTCGGCTCGTTGCCGCAGCGCGTGCCACAGGGTGTCGGAGACTCGGACGTCGATACTGCGGGACATGC
>JAGYOB010000148.1 GCA_018399515.1 Candidatus Nanopelagicales bacterium | reverse complement strand
TGCTCGAGCGCATGGAGCCCGAAGAGGCCGCCGACATCCGCCGGCTGCTGGTCTACGACGACTACACCGCCGGTGGCATGATGACCACCGAGCCGATCGTCCTCGGCCCCGATGCGACCGTCGCCGATGCGTTGGCACGAATGCGCAACCCCGATCTCTCACCGTCACTTGCCGGACAGGTGTACGTGGTGCGCCCCCCGATGGACACTCCCACGGGGCGTTACCTCGGGACCTGCCATTTTCAGCGACTCCTGCGCGAGCCTCCAGCGACGCTGGTTTCCGCAGTTGTTGACGCCGCTTTGGAGCCGATCCGACCCGATGTGGCACTCGGTGAAGTCGCCCGCAACTTCGCCGCATACAACCTCGTCGCCCTGCCTGTCGTCGACGAATCCGGACGACTCCTCGGCGCGGTCACCGTCGATGACCTCATCGATCACATGCTGCCTGCCGACTGGCGCGATGATCCCGGGCAGTGGGAGGCCTCGTGATGGCCCGCAATCGGCTCCCCCGGCGCCGGCGCAGCGACGTCCGGCTCGATCAGCCGCTCGAACGCGGTCGGTTGCGCGGCCCGTCATATGATCCCGAGCAGTTCGGCCGGTTTTCCGAGCGCATCGCACGATTCATCGGATCGTGGCGGTTCATCGCGTGGATGACCGTTGTCATCCTGGCGTGGTTGGCGTGGAACATCTTCGCCCCTGCCGACCTCAAGCCTGACCCGTATCCCTTCATCTTCCTCACCCTGCTGCTCTCGCTGCAGGCCTCCTACGCTGCACCGCTGATCTTGCTCGCGCAAAATCGACAATCCGATCGTGACCGCGTGCAGTACCTCGAAGACCGCGCGATCACCGAACGCATCATGGCCGATGCTGAGTACCTCGCCCGCGAGATCGCCGCACTGCGGGTGGCTCTCGGTGAGGTCGCCACTCGTGATTACCTGCGCGGTGAATTGCGTGACGTCGTCGAGGAACTCACTCGCGAGATCACCGCGGCCATGAACGCAGATGCCGAGCCAACCGAGGCGACGCCTGCGTCGATGCCTGCTCCGGTGCATGAAGAACACCCGCCCTCGTGATGGCCGAATGGTCGAGCACCGGCATACGGCCGTAGCATCACCACCATGGCTCGCATTGATCCCGACGAAATCCAGGCCGCACTCGCCAAGGTGGAGGATCCGGAGATCCACCGCCCGATAACCGATCTCGGGATGGTCAAATCCGTCGACATCGACGGTGATCGGGTGCGTATCGGCATTTACCTGACGGTGTCGGGGTGTCCGATGAAGGACACCATCACCCAGCGGGTCACCCTCGCTGTGGGTTCGGTTCGCGGCGTCAAGCACGTCGATGTCGACCTCGATGTCATGAGCGACGCTCAGCGCAAGGCCATGCGCGAGAAGCTCCAGGGCGGAGCCGAACGAGAGATCCCGTTCACCAAGCCGGGTAACCGCACGCACGTCTATGCGATCACCTCGGGCAAGGGCGGTGTCGGCAAATCGTCGGTCACGGTGAACCTCGCGGTCGCTATGGCCGCCCAGGGCATGACCGTCGGCATCGTGGATGCCGATATCTACGGGCACTCCGTACCGGGCTTGCTCGGCATCACCACCCCGCCCACCGTGGTGGAGGGAATGATCATGCCCAGCGAGGCTTTCGGTGTGCGGGCGATCTCGATGCTGCCCTTCAAACCCGGTGGCAGCACCGAACCCGTGGCCTTCCGCGGCCCGATGCTGCATCGCGCGCTACAGCAGTTCCTCACCGATGTCTGGTGGGGCGATCTGGACGTGTTGCTGCTCGACCTGCCCCCGGGCACCGGCGATATCGCTATCTCCACCGGTCAGCTGCTGCCGGGGTCGAAGCTCGTCGTCGTCACCACCCCGCAGGCTGCTGCAGCCGACGTCGCGGTGCGATCGGGCATGCTCGCCGGAGCGACCCACCAGGTCGTGGCCGGCGTCATCGAGAACATGAGCGGATTCCCCTGCCCGCACTGCGGTGAACCGATCGATCTGTTCGGGATGGGCGGGGGCGCACGGGTCGCCGAGCAACTCAGTGCCGGTCTGAACTCCACCGTTCCGCTGCTGGGCCGGGTGCCCTTCGACCCGCGCCTGCGCGAGGGCGGGGATACCGGTCAGCCCCTCGTCCTGGCACATCCAGATGCACCGGCATCCGTGGAATTGCGCTCCCTGGCCGAGCAACTCGGCAGCAAGCCCCGCGGATTGGTGGGCCAACCGCTGGGCTTGAGCCCCAACAGCAGGTAGTCCCCCCGCGAGGGGATCCCTTGCACGCTTACAGCGGCTGCGCTCAGGTCGCGTCAGGATCGAAGCGGGGCGCGTTCGCCGACGGCTTCGCACCCGATCCGGATGCTCGAGGCGATTCATCGTCGTCGTCGAACAGGTCCCCCACGAGTCGCTTCGGGTGGTAGGACTGCAATTCCTTGAGGGTTTCCTTCGTCTCCGCCAGGTCGACACCGGATGCATCAGCGAGATCCTTGCGCGCGGTCGATGCCATCGCCTTGAGGTTGCGCAACATCCGTGCAGCATCGGCGGCAGCGCGCGGCAGGCGCTCGGGACCGAAGACGAGCAGCCCGACAACAGCAAGGAGCATCAACTCGCCCATGCCGATGTCGAACATGGCGCTCAGGGTACGTCAGATCGCGCCTCGAGGGTTACCTCGGCACGGAACTGCTCGAGTCCGCGACGGACAGTGAGCACGATCGTGTCCCCCGGAGCATTCGCCCGGATCGCGATGATCAGAGTGCGTGAATCGGCGACCGGTCGACCATCCACGGAGGTGATGACATCACCGGGCTGCAACCCGGCGGTCTCGGCCGGCGAACCCGGAGTGACCGACTCCACGAGAGCACCGGGTCCGGGATAGAACGGATCGAGAGCCACCCCGATGATGGGGGTGGTCGACTCCCCGGTTTCGATGATCTCGGCGGTGATCCGCTGGGCATCGGATGCCGGGATCGCGAATCCCAGGCCGATGCTCCCCGAGGACGACCCGACCGCCAGCGTCGCCACGGCGGAGTTCACCCCGATGACCTGCCCCCTCCCGTCGAGCAGAGGACCACCGGAGTTACCCGGATTGATCGGCGCATCGGTTTGGATCGCGTCGATATAGGAAGCCGATCCGCTGGCCTGACCGGTAGTCACCGGCCGGTTCAGCGCGCTGACGATGCCCTGGGTGACCGTTCCCGCCAATCCCAGGGGCGCCCCGATAGCCACGACCGAATCACCGACGCGGACGGCCTGGTCATCGGCCCACGACAGCACCGGCAGCGGCGACGGGTTCTCATCGACTTCCACCGACAGCACAGCGAGGTCATAGGACACGTTGCGGCCGACGATCACTGCGTCGGCGCGCCGGCCATCATGGAACACCACATCGATACGTGAGGTTTCCGGATTGTTCGCCGCACCTTCGATGACGTGGTTGTTGGTCACGATGAACCCCTGATCATCGACGATGAACCCCGATCCCGAGCCAGACTGGGTGCCTGCCTGGATACGCAGCGACACCACCGCGGGGAGCGCCTGTTCGACGAGGGCCGAGATGGAACCGGGATCCGGTGGCAGCGTTCCCGGTGTCTGCTGGGGCAGGTTGATGACATCGGTCGTCGCCGGGCGATCAGCCACACGTTCTGCTTCCTGGCCCAGTAGCAGGCCGAGCAGGCCACCTAGGAGACCCACCACGACGACGCCGGCGATGCCCGCCGCCCACCAGCGGCCCAGCGAGCGCGGGCGGTGGGGCGCGGGCGCGTGATCGGTAGGGCGGCTATGGCTCATCACGCTCCATCCTCGCATCCCTTCCGCGCTAGGCTGCCGGCCGTGACCTCATCAACCCATGGCCTCCCACCCAGCCCCGTGCACTGGGCATCCGTGGAGGAATGGGTAGAAGAGAGCAGCACTGCGCGCGACGCCCGCCAGCGAATCCTTGCCGAGAAATCGCTCGCTGCACCCTCGCGAGCCCAGTGCTCGGCGCTGGCCCTGTTCGCCCGGATGATCGGCTCCCAGCACATCCTGATGCTCGGTTCCACCGGCGGGGTGGGTGAATCCTGGTTGCTCGACGGCATGGATCCCGCCGGGACGCTCACCGTGATCGACCCCGATCCGCATCGTCAGGCGCTCACCCGCGATGCACTCGCCGCGAACCGGTCAGGTTCGGTCCGGGTGATCACCGCACAACCGCCCGAGGTTCTTCCGCGGTTGTCCGATTCCGGCTACGACCTCATCGTGCTCGACGAGGCCACCGCGGTTTCCGGCGATGCCCAGCACGCCCCCCGGCTCCTGCGCCCCGGCGGGGTGCTCACCATTCGACTCACCGATCACGAGGGTTCGCGGTCCCTGCGGGACGTCGCCGCTTCATTGCGGGAGGATCCACGATGGACACCAGCCTGGCTGACCGCCGGCGATGGATTACTGGTTGCTGTGTGGCAGCCGCCCACCGACGATCCATCACACGACGTGCTGAACTAAAGCGCTGCCGCCCGTCGGCTAGGACACAGCGGCGGTGAGTTTCTCCCCGAGTTCGGCGACCTCGTCGCCTTTCAGCTCGACCACCAGTCGGCCTCCGCCTTCGAGAGGCACGCGCATGACGTAGCCACGGCCTTCCTTCGTGACCTCCATCGGGCCATCGCCCGTCCGTGGCTTCATCGCGGCCATGCTCATCCCTTTCGGCTCCCCGAAACCCGGTCGACATCGCGGTCGGATCGGGTTCGGAATCTCTGCGGCAAAACCCTAGTATCCCCTATGGCTGCGATTCCGGGGCAGTCGGCCGGCTGCGAGCACCCAGGCACAGCCTCTCCGGGCCACGCCTCACTGGGGCACCTTCGAGCTCATCTGCCCTGATCGTGTCCCGACCAGGGGTCGCCGGTGCCTTCGCTGCTGTCATCGCTGCTGTCATCGCTGCTGTCATC
>JAGYOB010000147.1 GCA_018399515.1 Candidatus Nanopelagicales bacterium | reverse complement strand
CTTGCGGTGTGGTTGCTCGTGAGCGGCAATGTCGAAGGTGCGTTCACCGCGGCGGTCGCCGTCTTGATCATCGCCTGCCCCTGCGCCCTCGGTTTGGCGACACCGACTGCCCTGCTTGTCGGATCGGGGCGCGGTGCGCAGATGGGTATCTTGATCCGCGGCCCTGAGACGCTGGAGGACACCCGCCGGGTTGACACGATCGTGCTCGACAAAACCGGCACGGTGACCAGCGGTCGGATGAACGTCGTCGATGTGTTGGGCGACCAACAGCTAGACGATGCTGTGGCCGGTGATGACGAGATGCTGCGTCGCGCAGCAGCAGTCGAAGCCGGAAGCGAGCATCCGGTGGCCCGAGCGATCGTCACGTATGTCACCGATGCAACCGGTGCATCACTCGAAACTCCCGCAGGGTTCGTCAATGAACGCGGTCGCGGGGCGCGTGCGGTCATCGACGGTGATCTGGTGGCCGTTGGTCGCCCCGAGTGGGTGGCGCAGACCGTCGAGGCACGGCAGGGGACAGGTGCTGAACTCATAGCGTGGATCGACGAGCGCCGCGCTCGCGGCTGGACCGTCGTCGCTGTCGGTTGGGCCGGTGCGGTTCACGGTGCGATCGCCGTGGCTGATTCCCCGCGCGACACCAGCGCTGCCGCGATCGAGGGTTTCCGATCCCTGGGTCTGCAGCCGATCCTGCTGACCGGCGACAACGCGCTCGCGGCGCGGGCGGTTGCGAACGATGTCGGCATTGACGAGGTGATCGCTGAAGTGATGCCCGAGGACAAGGTTGCCGTCGTCAGCGATCTGCAAGCGCGCGGACGCGTCGTGGCGATGGTCGGCGATGGTGTCAACGATGCGGCTGCACTCGCGCAGGCTGATCTGGGCATAGCGATGGGTGGAGGTGCGGCAGCGGCAACTGAAGCCAGCGATCTGACGCTGGTGCGCGAGGACCTGATCGCCGGTGTTGATGCGATCCGGTTGTCCCGGCGGACCCTGCGCACTATCCAGGGCAATCTGTTCTGGGCGTTCGCCTACAACGTCGCGATGATCCCGCTCGCGGCGGTCGGCCTGCTCAACCCGCTGCTGGCCGGTGCGGCGATGGCGTTCTCCAGCGTGTTCGTCGTGGCCAACTCCCTGCGCCTGCGCCGCTTCCGCTCCATCTCCCCATCCCATCCCTGAATCCGCTCACCAAACGGTCGCGATTCTCCCGATCCGCACACGAAATGGCGACCGAATCGTGAGCGGATCCCCGGTGGGTAGGGCCTGGCGGTCAGGCGATGGAGAGGTCGCGGCGGTTGAACATCCAGGCGCCGATCGCTACCAGTGCCGCGGTCAACACCAGCGGTAGGCCCAGTGACAGCCAGTTCGGTGCGGTGACGAGTGGATTGGGTTCGAGGAACCAGTACCACGGCGAGATGATGCGCATCCACTCCAAGGGCTCAGCGAGCGCGGCCAGCACCTGACCGAGGAATCCGATCACCGCGGCAACCGATGCGGCGGCGATCGCCCACCCCGAACGACCGGTCGCGGCGCCGACGGCGAAAGCCACCGCCGAATACAGCAGCACGAGCGCCCACATCGTCAACCCGGCTGACCACACCCCCCACCACGGCAGATCGGTGGTCAACGCCAAGGGAGGGGAAATAGCGGCGAGTGCAGCCGTCGACAGCATCGTCACGGCGAGCGTGAGCACCGCGACAGCAAGGAACCGTTCGACCGCAACGTTCACTCGACGCACCGGTGCAGCGAGGGTCGCCTCCAAGGTGCCGTCGCGTTCGGCACCGGCGATCGTCCACGTCGCCGCACCGATACCCATGATCAGCAGGATGATCGGATACAGATTCGAGTACAGCTGGCTGGTGAGGTATCCCTCCGGGCTGGTCAGGCTCGCACCCCCGAGACCGAACGCATCCATCAGACCCTCGGGAAGCGACTCGATATAGGACTCGAGTTCGGCACCGGTGTCGCGGATCGAGGGATACACCGCGGCCATCACGAGGATCATCGCGATGGTGCCGATCGTCCAGCCGATGAGACTGCGGCGGCGCTCGGCGATCATGAAGCGCATCGTCAACGCGGTCATGATGCGGTTTCCTTGCTCGCAGCCGCCTCGCTCGATGCTGCCACCGATCGATGAAACACCTCATCGAGTTCATTGCCCGCGCTGGCCACTCGCTCGATACCGAAAGGTGCAAGTCGGGTGAACACGTCGGCGGCGGATCCGGCGATGCTCACCCGGACCTCGTGATCGGTGATGGTCACGTCGAGGAGTCCAGGCACGTCGGCCACGACGTCGGCGCTGAGGGATCGAGTCGTCGTGATGACCAGGTGCTGTGGGGCCGCTGCGATCAGCTCCGCGACACTTCCTTCGGTGACGAGCCTGCCGCGGTTGAGTACCCCGACACGATCGGCGATCGTTTCGACCTCGCTGAGGATGTGAGAACTGAACAGCACCGCGGCACCGGCCTCGCTACGTGCCCGCACGAGATCCAACACGGTGTCCTGCACCAGCGGATCGAGACCGGAGGTTGGCTCGTCGAGCACGAGCACTTCGGGATCGCCGAGTAAGGCGCGCACGATGCCGACCTTCTGGCGATTGCCGCGGCTCAAAGTTCCGAAACGCCGGTCGAGATCGAGGTCGAGCTGCTCGGCGAGGCTGGTGACGCGGGAGTCATCAACCGCGCGACCGCTGGCGCGCA
>JAGYOB010000146.1 GCA_018399515.1 Candidatus Nanopelagicales bacterium | reverse complement strand
CGGTTCGTTGACGATCCTGGCCACCGCACTCGTCGAGACCGGATCCCGCATGGACGAGGTGATCTTCGAGGAGTTCAAGGGCACCGGCAACATGGAGCTCAAACTCGACCGTCGCCTCGCTGATAAGCGGGTGTTCCCGGCCGTCGATGTCGATGCTTCGGGTACCCGCAAGGAGGAACTGCTGCTCGGCGCCGACGAGCTGAAGGTCGTGTGGAATCTGCGGCGAGTGCTGCACGCCCTCGATCAGCAGCAGTCCATCGAACTGCTGCTCAACAAGCTGCGTGAGACCAAGAGCAACTACGATTTCCTTCTGCAGGTGCAGAAGACCACGCCTGCGGTCGCCGGGAGCGAGTCGGAGGACTGAACCGGCACTGGGGTACCCTTCCCCAGGCGCAACGATCACCACGAGGAGTTACCCATGAAGGCGGGCATCCACCCCGAGTACGTCGAGACCCAGGTCACCTGCACCTGCGGCGAGACGTTCACCACTCGCAGTACCGAGAAGAACGGCGTGATCCACGCCGATGTCTGCTCGGCCTGCCACCCGTTCTACACCGGACGGCAGAAGATCCTCGATTCCGGTGGTCGCGTCGCGAAGTTCGAGAAGCGCTTCGGCAAGAAGTCCTAGCGGGACGTGTTCGACGCCTGCGTCGAGCTCGTCGCCGAATTCGAGGCCGCGCAGACTCGCCTGTCGGATCCCGCGCTGCACGCCGACCAGGCGCAGGCGCGCACGGTGGCGCGTCGTCACGCCGAACTCAAGCCGATCGTCGAGGCATATCGCGAATGGGTAGGCCTCGGCGATGACATTCAGGCCGCGCGAGAACTCTCCGCGGCAGATCCGGGGTTCGCTGCAGAGGCCGATGCACTGCTTGCCCGTCGAGACGATGTGGCAGATCGCTTACGGGGCTTACTCGTTCCCCGCGATCCGCTCGACGACAACGACGTGATCCTCGAGATCAAAGCCGGCGAAGGCGGTGAGGAATCCGCACTGTTCGCCGGTGACCTGCTGCGGATGTACCTGCGGTACGCGGAATCGCGCGGGTGGCGCACCGAGGTCCTCGATGCCGAAGAGTCCGATCTCGGCGGATACCGCGACGTCGCGGTCGCGGTGAAGTCGAGGGGCACTCCCGTTCCCGGTGCGGCGCCCTATGCGCGGCTGAAATTCGAAGGCGGCGTCCATCGAGTGCAGCGAGTGCCGGTCACCGAATCCCAGGGTCGTATCCACACGTCGGCCGCCGGTGTTCTTGTCCTGCCCGAAGCCGAAGAGGTCGATGTCACGATCGATCCGAATGATCTGCGTATTGATGTCTATCGGTCATCCGGTCCGGGTGGTCAGAGCGTCAACACCACCGACTCGGCTGTGCGGATCACGCATCTGCCTACCGGGGTGGTCGTGTCCTGTCAGAACGAGAAGAGCCAATTGCAAAACCGCGAACAGGCGCTGCGCATCCTGCGGGCGCGGTTGCTGGCGATCGCGATGGAAGAGCAGGCGCAGGCAGCCTCGGACAACAGGCGGGCCCAGGTGCGCACCGTCGATCGCAGCGAACGCATTCGCACCTATAACTTCCCCGAGAACCGGATCAGCGACCATCGGGTGGGTTACAAAGCGCACAATCTCGATCAGGTTCTCGCAGGTGAACTCGACCCGATCGTCGAGGCATGCCAGAGTGCCGATATGGCCGGGGCGCTGGATGGCACGACAGAAGGCTCCGGGGAGTGAGCGGTACTCCGGGATTCTCCGACCGCGTCGTCGCTGGTTGGGTCTCGATGCGCGATGTGCTCACCGATGCTGAGCGTCGCCTGGCTGCGGCGGGGGTTCCTAGCCCGCGAACAGATGCGGCCATCCTCGCGTCGCACGTGACGGGGATCCCCCGCACCAGGATGCTCCTGCAGGACGAGATGAACAGTGAGCAGCGAACATCCTTCGAGCGTTTGCTGACCCGGCGGATGGCACGAATCCCGCTCCAGCACCTGCTCGGCGTCGCGGCCTTCCGGCACCTGGAACTCGCCGTGGGCCCCGGTGTGTTCGTGCCGAGGCCCGAGACCGAGCTCGTTGCCGAGGCGGGCATCCTCGCGCTGAACGGCGTCGATCATCCGGTCGCGGTGGATCTGTGCACGGGGACTGCCGCCATCGCCTTGGCACTGGCCACGGAGGTGACCGGTGCCGAGGTGTTCGCGGTGGAAATCGATACCTCGGCGGTGGAATGGGCGCGCCGCAATATCGACGTGCACCAACCGGCGATCGATGACCATGAATCGACGGTCCACCTGCTGCACGCTGACGCAACCAGGGTCGCTGAGGAATCGGGGTTGCTCTGCGACCGTCGGGGAACGATCAATCTCGTCGTGATGAATCCGCCCTACATTCCCGAGGATGCCCAGCCGACAGAACCCGAGGTTCGCGATCACGAACCGCGCATCGCCCTCTTCGGTGGACCCGATGGTCTCGAGGTGGTGCGAAGTCTGCTCGTCACGGCGGCTGATCTGCTCCGACCGGGTGGCATCGTCATCATCGAGCATGCCGATCGTCAAGGTGAAGCGGCCGGTGACATCGGTGTGCCCGGCCTGATGCGCGGTGGCGATACGGCGCCGGCATGGGCGCAGGTGCGCGATCATCTCGATCTGACCCGCAGACCCCGCTACACGACAGCCGTGCGTACAGCCTGGGAGTCCTAGACCGTGAGCATCGTGATCGACTGCGGACGCGGCCCCGGGACCGAACGCGATCGGGGCATCACCGCCGGTGCCGCTGCAGTCCGCAGGGGCGAACTGTGCGTGCTGCCTACCGAGGCGGCCTACGGGGTGGCGGCCGATGCCTTCTCTGCCCGCGGGCTCGCCCGGTTGCGAGAGGTCAAGGGACGCGGGCCGGATCTGCCGCTTCCGGTGCTGGTGGGGTCGGTTCAGATGGCCGAGGGCATCATCACCGGCCTGAGCAGCCAGGCGCGAGATCTCATCAGCGCCTGCTGGCCGGGCCCGCTCACCCTGGTCGCCCGGCAGCAGCCGACCCTGATGTGGGGTTTGCAGGCCGACACCCTGCAGGTCCGGATGCCGCTGCACCCCCTGGCCCTGTCGCTGATCGCGACCACCGGACCGCTGGCGGTGACCACGGCCAACCGGGCCGGGGCCGCCCCGCCTCGCACGATCGAGGCAGCCCGGGCACAACTCGGTGACGACGCCGTGGTCTACCTGGATGCCGGGCCCGCGGAGGCGACCGATCCCAGCACTGTGGTGGATGTGACAGATGAGGTCCCTGTTCTGTGGCGTACGGGAGCGTTCGATCTCGACGCGCTGCAGCGGTGGGTTCCCGACATCATCGATGCATCCGCGGATCAGGCGTAGACTCAAGCAGTCGCATCCCAGCTGAATCCGATCCCGACCATGGAGGCCGCCATGTCTGTTCTCGATCCGACCGACCCGCCCTTCTGGGGACCGGACTTCGGCGCGCTGATCGCGGAGGACCCCGAGATCGCCGGCATCATCCTGGCCGAATTGGATCGAGCCCGCGGTGGGCTGCAGTTGATCGCGAGCGAGAACTTCACGTCGCCGGCTGTGCTGGCTGCACTGGGGTCGACACTGTCCAATAAATATGCCGAGGGATATCCGGGCAAGCGCTACTACGGCGGCTGCGCCGAGGTGGATCGGGCCGAGATCATCGGCATCGAGCGGGCCAAGGAGCTGTTCGGGGCCGAGCACGCCAACCTGCAGCCGCACAGTGGGGCGAGCGCGAACATCGCCGCCTACGGTGCCTTCGTCAAGCCCGGGGAAACCGTGCTCGCGATGAGTCTTCCGCATGGCGGGCACCTGACACACGGCTCGAAGGTGAACTTCTCCGGCAAGTGGTTCGACATCGTCTCCTACGGGGTGCGCGAGGACACCGAGACCATCGACTACGACGAGGTACGCAGCCTCGCGTTGAACCATCGCCCCAAGATGATCATCGCCGGTGCGACCGCTTATCCCCGGCTGGTCGATTTCGCAGCTTTCCGGTCGATCGCCGACGAGGTCGGAGCGATCTTGATGGTCGATGCGGCGCACTTCATCGGCCTCGTCGCGGGCAAGGCGATCCCCAGCCCGGTGCCCTACGCCGACGTCGTGACGTTCACCACGCACAAGGTGCTGCGCGGACCGCGGGGCGGGATGATCTTGAGCAAGGCCGAGCACGCTGCCGCTCTCGACAAGGCGGTGTTCCCGATGATGCAAGGTGGCCCCCTGATGCATGCGGTAGCGGCGAAGGCCGTTGCCTTGCGCGAGGCGGCGACGCTGGAATTCCAGGAATATGCCGCCCAGGTGATCACCAATGCCCAGGCGCTCACCTCGGCGCTGGAAGCCGAGGGGATGCGTCCAGTCAGCGGAGGCACCGACACCCACCTGTCGCTGCTGGATCTGCGCCCCCTGGATGTCACGGGCACCGAGGCGGAGACGCGCTGCGATGCTGTCCGGATCACGCTGAACAAGAACGCGATTCCCTACGACCCCCAACCACCGGCCGTGGCATCGGGCATCCGGGTCGGCACCCCGTCGATCACCACCCAGGGCATGGGAACAGATGCGATGGTGCGGATCGCCGAACTCATCGGCCGCGCCGTCCGCGAACCGGCTGCATCCGCAGAGGTGGCCGGACAGGTAGGCGACCTCGTGGCCCAGTACCCGGCCTATGAGCGCCAGCCGGTGACGGTCTGACCTCCGGCTAGGAAGCCTGCTGCCGTGCGCGAGTACCTGCTGTGCCTGCTCGCGGCGGCTGCAGTGACGTACCTGACCGTGCCGCTCAGTCGCAGGCTCGCGGTGCGGTGGGGAGCCCTGGCTGAGGTCCGTGACCGTGACGTCCACGACAAGCCCACCCCGCGCCTGGGCGGTCTGGCGATGTTCGCCGGCCTCGCCGTCGGGTTGTTCCTGGCCAGCAAACTGCCGTTGATGAGCACGGTCTTCGTCGACGGCGCCCGGGTTCCCCTCGCCCTGCTCAGTGGGGCGGCCATCATCGTGGCTCTCGGTGTCATCGATGATCGCTGGAGCCTGGCGGCACCCACGAAGTTCGCCGGGCAGGTACTCGCAGCTTCGGTGATGGCGGTCCAGGGCATCGCCATCATCTGGTTGCCGATCGGCGGGACACTCGTCCTCGACCCGGTAACCAGCGTCTTGCTCACCGTGCTGGTCGTTCTCGTCACCGTCAACGCCATCAACATGGTCGATGGGTTGGACGGACTGGCAGCGGGAATCGTGGGGATCGCTGCGATCGCGTTCTTCGCCTATTCCTACCTACTGTCGGTGGAGATCGGATTCGAGCGAGCGACCATGGCGACCTTGATCTCGGCTCTGCTGGCGGGAATGTGCCTGGGATTCCTGCCGCACAACGTGTTCCCGGCCCGGATCTTCATGGGCGATACCGGTTCGATGCTGCTGGGCCTGCTGCTCGCGGCCAGCATCATCACGCTGTCCGGCCAGGTCGATCCCAGCGCGATCGAAGGCGGCACCCTGCTGCCCGCACTCCTGCCGATCCTGCTTCCGTTGGCGGTGATGGCCGTGCCGCTGCTCGATCTCGCCCTGGCCGTCGTGCGCCGTACCCGACGGGGGCGATCTCCTTTCGCGCCCGATAAGCAGCACATGCACCACCGACTGCTCGAGGTCGGGCACTCCCAGCGCCGAGCGGTCCTGTTGATGTACGGCCTCGCCGCGGTGATCGCGGGAACCGCGGTGGCCTTGGCTTTCGTCCCGGTGGGATACGCGCTGTTGATCTTCGCCTCGGGAATGGCTCTGCTGATTCTGGCCGTCATCTGGCCGCGACTCGGTCAGGCGCGTTCGGCCGATGTGGTGGGGGATAGGTTGATCGGGTGACCCAAGATATGAGCGGGCCGCTCCCCGGTGTCCGAAAGCCGATGAGCGCTGTCTTGCGGTGGGGCACCGCCGGTTCGATCGTGGCGATGGTCCTGGCCGGCGGTATCGGCTGGCTGGTTGACGGAACCGATGGGTTATGGGGCGGTGTCCTGGGGATCGTCATCCCCGTGGCCTTCTTCTCGATCACCGTGATCGTGGCGCTGGTGACGTTGCGCGTCAACCCGCAGGTTTTCGGTGCGGCGATCCTGGGTTCGTGGGTCGTCAAGCTCGCCTTGCTCATCGTCGTTCTGGCACTGCTGAGCGGCGCCGATTTCTACAGTCGCACAGTGTTTTTCATCGCCTTCGTCGTAGGCACGATCGGCTATCTGCTCACCGAGGCGATCATCGTCATCAAGACGCGGGTGCCCTACCTCGAGCCCCGCGAATCCACGACCTGACGACTCAGTCCGGGTCTGTTCGCCCGTGTGCTAGTTTCATTGCCGGTGAACGGTCAATCGGCACATCGCTCCGGCCCACAGGTCTCGGGCCGAGGAGATGAGTTCGTCTGGTCGATGGTCGGGACCCTCGTCGCTGGGCCACTTGTCTGGGGCTTGATCGGCATGGGAATCGACCACCTCGCCGGCACCACCCGGGTCTTCGTCCCGATGGGTGTCGTCTTGGGGTTCGTCACGTCCGTGCTCGTCGTGTATTTCCGATATGGTCGCGACTCGTGACCGCTGGACCTGAGGCTGTGGGAGTCCTTCGTTGCTGACCGCGAGTGCGTTGATGGCGGCCGAGGGCGACGGCTTTACCCCCCCGTCCGTCGGTGAGTTCTTCCCCGGCGAACTGTTGTTCGTGGGTACGCCTTTCGCCATGACCCGCATCAACCTGATGGGTTTGCTGATGACCGGTGTCGTCAGCCTGTTCTTCGTGATGGCTTTCGCCAAGCCCAAACTGGTCCCCAGCGGCGTGCAGAACCTGGGCGAGATGGCGGTCGACGTCGTCCAGAAGAACGTCATCGACGAGGCGCTGGGTGAGAAGGGCAAGAAGTACGCGCCCTACCTGATCTCCATGTTCTGGTTGCTGTTCGCCTTCAATATCACCGGCATCCTGCCCACGATGCACCTCGCGGTGTCCAGCATCATCGCCATCCCGCTGATGTTCGCGATCATCGCCTGGTTCGTGTTCAATGTCCAAGGCATTCGGGCCAACGGGTTCTTCCATTACATGAAGAACAACCTGTTCCCCTCGGGGATCCCCTGGCCGATCTATTTCCTGGTCACGCCGATCGAGTTCGTCTCGACGTTCATCCTGCGTCCCCTGACGCTGACGATCCGGTTACTGGCCAACATGATGGCCGGCCATCTGCTCCTGGTGCTGTTCTTCTCGGCCACGAGCGCCCTGCTCTTCGCTGATGGATTCTTGAAGATCTTCGCGATCCCATCGTTCCTCATGGGCTTCGCCTTCACCCTCTTCGAGATCCTGATCGCCATCCTGCAGGCCTACATCTTCACGCTGCTGACCGCTGTCTACATTG
>JAGYOB010000145.1 GCA_018399515.1 Candidatus Nanopelagicales bacterium | reverse complement strand
TGCAGCACACCGGAAATCTGTCGTCGGGTGAACTCATCTCCCTGCAGCAGGATCGCTTGCTGACGACGCGCGAGTTCCAAAGCTTCTTGAGTTTGCTCCACCTGGCGGGCAAGTTGGTAGCCCGCCCAACCGCTGATGCTGAGGATGATGAACATCGCCAAGCTGAGCCGTGTAGCGGCTCCTAGGACCGTCGGCGCATCCGTGAGCACACTGACTCCGATGTCGCCGACCGCGATCCGCAAAGCGATCATCACCGCCGCAGTGAGAATGACGAAGACGACATAGGAGACAACGCGTACGCCGAACCTTCGCTGCCACAGCACACCCAGTTGCATGAAGAGGCCGCAGACCACGCCGATTCCCAGCGCCACACCTGCCCCATCGGTGATCCACGCGAGGTCGAAGATTCCGCTGGCAATCCGCTCGCTGTTGCGGACACCGGCCAGGTACAACGTGACGGCACCAGCGATCAGGATGGGCCGCAGCGGCCAGGGGCCAAGAATTCGCCATCGGCTTCCCGACGCGAAAGGTGTCACCATCAGGAGTTGCCATCGTCGATGTCGACAAGGGCGAGGTAGGCGAGCACCGCCTTGGTGCGGACATCAGTCCCCGCCACATCGGGTGGCACCAGGGATCGATACGCCTTCGACAGGTCCTTGCGCACTGAGTCGGAACTGATAGCGAGGTGTTCACCGATTTCGGGGGCGCTCATTCCCAGCGAGGCGAGACCCATGATCGTGCGCTGACGCGGAGTCAAGGCGCGAAGCGTGACGCTCGACTCGTCTTTGACATCGTGATCGTCAGCGAGCAGGTGCCGGTGGCTCGTACCGGCAGCGGTTGACCGCAGGATCTCGCTCAACTCCTGAGGCTTGAGAGTCCCCGTCTTGGCGAGGAACGACCACCCCATCTGCTGCGCCTGGGGCACCTGCCGCGAAATCGTGCTCATCGGATGCTGCGAATGGATGACGATGCCGATATAGGGATTGCGATGGCGCAGCGCCATGCCCAGATCCATTCCGGTCAGGGCGTCTCGCCCGAGTGCCAGATCGATCAGCGCCACATCGGCATCCTCGACGTGCTCGCTCGCGAGTGCCTCCAGCGGATCGGTCGTGGCGAGGAGCACCTCGACGAGAGACAACTGGCTCAGGAGGGTGGACATCACGCCGAGCAGGGCCGGATCGTTCTCGACATAGATCAGCCGAGTCGCTCTCACCGAACGAGCATCGCACAGTGCCACCCCCCGGCGAACCTAGTTCACGACTGTGACCGAGGAGCAGGGAGTTAGTCGAAGCGGCGGCGGCCGGCGAAAGCTCGACCCAGGGTGACCTCGTCGGCGTATTCCAGATCGCCGCCGACCGGCAGCCCGCTGGCCAGGCGCGACACCGTCAACCCCAGCGGTGACAGGGTGCGGGCCAGGTAGGTCGCGGTCGCCTCACCCTCGAGGTTGGGATCGGTGGCCACGATGACCTCCTCGATCTGCCCATCGGCCAGGCGCGTCAGTAGTTCCCGAATGCGCAGGTTGTCGGGGCCGATGCCGTCGATGGGTGAGATCGCACCACCCAGAACGTGATAGCGGCCGCGGAATTCCCGCGTACGTTCGATTGCGACGACATCCTTGGGTTCCTCGACTACGCACAGCACCGCCGAATCGCGCCGGTCGTCCAGACAGATACGGCACCGCTCGCCCTCGCTGACATTGCCGCACAGATCGCAGAACCGGACCTTGTCCTTCACCTCGAGCAGGGTGTCGGCCAGTCGGCGCACATCCTCGCCTTCGGCCTGCAGCAAATAGAACGCGATGCGCTGCGCGCTCTTGGGCCCGATACCGGGCAGGCGACCGAGTTCGTCGATGAGGTCGGCGATGATTCCCTCGTACATGCGTGAACCCTCAGCCTTCTCAATCAGCCTTCGGTGATCTCGCCGATGACGGTCGCCCCGAGTTCGGCGATCGCCAGCGATTCACCGGTCATATCGGATTCGTGAGCATCGGCATCATCGGGGCTGGGGGCGTCGGCGGGCACCGCCTGCGCGGAATCACCACTCGCCGGTGATGAACCAAGCACCGCATCGATCGCCATCGGCGTGCCCATCACACTCGATACGATCTCGCCGAGTTCGACCTCGGCCGGGGTGCCCTTGATGTTCTTCCATCGACCGGCATCGGGAATACCGACCGCGAGGACACCCGAATCGAAAGACACCGGGGTGGCGTCGGAGAACCGCATCCACAGCACGCGTCCGCGCGACTTCACCGCTTCGAGTACCGCCGGCCACATGGTGCGCACATCGGCCAATGTGACGTTCGCTGTCGCACCGGCTGGCTGTGCAGTAGGCGGGCTTTCGGTCTCAGGCGCGGAGTCCGACGCGGTATCCGGCTTGGTATCCGACGCGGTGCTCGGCGCGAGGCTCGACAGGCGCGGCGGCGGAGCGGGCGCTTCGGCGTGGCCTGACTGCTCAAATGCGGCGGGCAGCAATTTCTGTCCCTTCTAATAT